>JANOGH010000160.1:0-3017 GCA_031414075.1 Betaproteobacteria bacterium
CGCCAGCGTTTTAAGCGTTGTCAATTTGGACCGTTAATTCATTGAGTTGTGCATGAACAGCAAAACCGCCAAAAACCCGAAAAAAAGGCCGGCATGCGCCGGCCTTCCCTGCTGCAACTGCGATGCGGTTATTTCACGGACAAGATCCAATCTACCAGGAGCTTGGCCTCATCTTCCTTGACGGGATTGGGCGGCATCGGAATCGTACCCCATACACCGCCTCCGCCATTGATCACTTTCTTGATCAGCATGGCTTCCGCGTCCTTGTTGCCCTTGTACTTCTTGGCAATTTCGGTGTAGGCGGGACCGACCAGCTTCTTGTCAACCGCGTGACAGGCGAGGCAATTCTTGGTTTGTGCCAGTGTTTTCGCCTTTTCGGCATCTGCCGCGTTCGCGCTAGAGGCCAGCGCCAGACTCGCTGTCGCCAAGATCATCAGGAGTTTCTTCATTTACGAGCGCCTTTCGTTACGAGTTGATTTGGACCGCCGGGCATTCTATCGACTTTGGTCCGCTTTGAAAACCTTCAGGCATTTACCCGGTTTCAAGATTCGCCAGCAACGCCTGGATATCCCCGACCGGTGCCAGGCAGATAACGCCGCGGCAGAGATATGCGTTGACAGTGGCACCGACAGGCTTGTTCAACACCCCCGGCAGTCCGGACGACGCCGAGTCGACCGCCACCGTCATCGCGTCCGGCAGATATCGGCCTGCGAGCGTCTGCTGCCATGGGCGCAGGGCATCCCGCGGTCCGCGTAGCACGATCACCCTGGTCGGTTCCAACACTGCATCGAGGGCGGCACAGAGCGTCGAAAATCCTCCGGGCTGCCGCAGCATCGACGGATAGAAAAGCCGGACCGCCTCGTCAGCCGCCCGCAGATAGCGCGATTCGCCAAGCAGATGGCCAAGGCGCGTGAGCGCCAGCGCCGCGATGCCGTTTCCCGAAGGCGTAGCGTTGTCCGCACCCGGCTTGGGCCGCAGAATCAGCGCTTCGTGGTCGTCGCTGGTAAAGAAAAAACCACCCGCAGCCCGGTCTTCGAAGCGCTCGAGCAGCGTGTCAGCGAGCGATGTCGCGAGCTTCAGGTCGCCAGTTGAAAACTCGGCCTGCAACATCTCCAGCAATGCGGCAAGCAGAAAAGCATAGTCGTCCAGATACCCGTTCAGATGTGCACGGCCGTCCTTGCAAGTCGCCAGCAGCCGTCCTTGCTTCCACATTCTTGCCGTGACGAAATCCATTGCCCCGCGCGCCGACCCATGCCAGTCGTCGCGTCCGAATACGCGAGCGGCGTGGGCCATGCCTTCGATCATCAACGCATTCCAACTGGTGAGAATTTTCTCGTCCCGGCCCGGACGCACACGCGCCTCGCGCGCCGCGAACAACCTGGCGCACGCACTCTGCAACAAGGATTCGCACTCCTGCAGGTCGCGACCCGCCTTTACCGCGACGCTCTCCAGCGGATGCGCCACATAGGGATTCCAGGCCTGGTCGTCGAAATTCGGCGTGCCGTTGAGTCCGTAGTAAGCGGCTGCGATCGCATATTCATCTTCGCTGAGCAGCGCGGCGAACTGCTCGCGTGACCAGACGTAGTATTTGCCTTCCTCGTGCTCCGAGTCCGCGTCGAGCGAACAGTAGTAACCGCCTTCGGGAGATTGCATCTCGCGCATCACCCAGCCCGCAGTCTCCTCGCAAATTCGTTTGAACAGGGGGTCACCGGTCACCAGCCAGGCGTCGGCATACAGGCGCAACAGCGGCCCGTTGTCGTAGAGCATTTTCTCGAAGTGCGGAATCAGCCAGCGGGCATCCGTGCTGTAGCGGCAGAAACCGCCGCCGAGCTGATCGTAGATTCCGCCCTGCGCCATTTTCCTGAGCGTCAGGATCACCAGATCGCGCAGACGCGTGTCGAGCGTCGATTGGGACACGCGCAGGCAGAATGCGAGCTCGAAAGGGTGCGGGAATTTCGGTGCGGCACCGATACCGCCGTGGATTTCATCGAAACCCGATTGTAATTCGGCGGCCGCCACGGTGATCGCTTCACGGCTCAGTTCGACTGCATCGGCCGCTGCGGGCAGCGTACCTGCGAGTAAATCGAGCAGGGATTCATTCTGCCGGTCGATTTCGCTGCGCTTCTCGCGGTAAACAGCAGCGATTTTCTCCAACAGCTCGACAAACCCCGGCAGACCGTAACGTGAAGTCCTGGGAAAGTAGGTGCCACCGAAGAACGGCTTCTGCGCCGGCGTCAGAAACATGGTGAGCGGCCATCCACCAGAGCGTCGCGTCAGCAGATGGTGGGCGGTCTGGTAAATCTGGTCGAGGTCGGGGCGTTCTTCACGATCGACTTTAATGTTCACGAACAATGCGTTCATGACCGCCGCGGTTGCCGGATCCTCGAAGGACTCGTGCGCCATGACGTGGCACCAGTGGCAGGCGGAATAGCCGACCGACAGCAGGATCGGCTTGTCCTGGCTGCGCGCCAGTGCCAGGGCCTCCTCGCCCCACGGATACCAGTCAACCGGATTGCCCGCGTGCTGTTGCAGGTAGGGACTGGTTTCCCCGGCGAGATGATTGGGCATCAGCAATCGTCGGTGTTATCGTTCGTGCCTTCGTGGTGAGACTTTGGACCTTGTCCTTGCGAATACTCGTGGAACGCCCGTGTCCACGGTCAATTACAGGCTAAGGTTCGCCCACATTACGTCGATGCGGCGTTTCACATTCGCGTCCATGACAATCGGCACGCCCCAGTTGCGACTGGTCTCGCCGGGCCATTTGTTGGTGGCATCGAGCCCCATTTTCGACCCGAGTCCCGAGACCGGACTCGCAAAATCGAGATAGTCGATCGGCGTATTTTCCGCAATGAGGGTGTCGCGTGCCGGGTCGACGCGGGTCGTGACGGCCCAGATCACTTCCTTCCAGTCGCGCACGTCGATATCGTCGTCCACGACAATGATGAACTTGGTGTACATGAACTGGCGCAGGTAGGACCAGATGCCGAACATGACGCGCTTGGCATGCCCCGCATACT
>JANOGH010000161.1:0-9508 GCA_031414075.1 Betaproteobacteria bacterium
TGGCTAGTTTAGAGCGGTCCTCGGGAGACAAGGAATCCATCCTGGTCTTCCCACCTTTTAAACCGCCAGCGCGTCCAGCAATAGCTTTCTTGGTAGGTAGTGGGTCAGTTTGATCGCCAGTAGAAAGGGCTACTATTAACTTTCCTAGCTGGTTAATATCACGCGGGCGTTTAGGGTTTGCGGCCATGGAAACATTGTACTTGGCCAGTTGGATAGGCGCATCAGGCTAAAATTTCAAACTGATACACCACCAACTCTTCGTCGAGGTTGACAAGCACGTCCGAAAACCCGTGTAATACCGCGCTTTTTCCGCCAGCCACTGGAGTAGCGAAATTATGAAGCGCACCTACCAACCTTCTAAGACCCGTCGCGCACGCACGCACGGTTTCCTCGAGCGTATGAAGACCCGCGGTGGACGGGCTGTGATCAATGCACGGCGGGCTAAAGGACGGGCACGTTTGGCAGTCTAAAGCCGTTGCGCTCCCGGCTGCCTCGCAAGGCGAGGTTGTGCGGCAGAGCGCAGTTCACCGGCGCGTTCGCATCGAGGCGGCAGGGCAAATTTTTTGTCGTTTTGAGCAGAACTGGCCCGCCGGGCGAACAGGCCCGCCTGGGAATAGTAATCGGCAGGCATACGGCTCCGCGCTCGGTTACGCGTTCTCTGATGAAGCGCATCGTTCGAGAAGTATTCCGTCAGTTGCGTGATCAGCTTGGTCCAGTCGATGTCGTTGTGAGGGTTCGCCAGCCGGCGGGCCGACCGGATTTACCGGTAGCCCGACATGAGCTGGAGAAGCTTCTGCGAGAATCCAACTGATGCGGGTGGCGCTCTTGGTCTTGATCCGGCTGTACCAGCTCCTTTTGAGTCCGTGGACCGGCAACAGCTGCCGTTTCTACCCGACCTGTTCGGAGTATGCCAAGACCGCTATTGGCAAATATGGCGCGGCTCGTGGAGGGTGGTTGGCGACGAAGCGTATCCTCCGGTGCCATCCGTGGCATCCCGGTGGAGCCGATCCAGTACCTTGATAGAAAAGTATCCTCAATGGACAGTTTGCGTTTAGTCGCGGCAATGGTGTTCGCCGTTTCCGTGTTCCTGTTGTTCGAGGCCTGGAATAAGGAACGGATCCCTCAGCCACTCACGCCCGAGCAGGCCGCTCGACGATCCGACGCGTCAACGCCTTCACCAACGTTTCCGCCAGGTGTGGCTGCTCCGACAGCGCCGGTGAATTCTGCGGCCACGGTCGCAAGGCCGGTTGCGGAGAATCTGCCGCCTGTAACTGTACGCACCGATGTTCTGATCGCAGAAATCGATCCGGTTGGTGGAACATTGCGCAGACTGGAGTTCACCGAGCACAAGGACAAGCTCGACAGATCCAGGAATTTCGTGCTGTTCCAGAAAGACGCCGACCATACTTACGTGGCGCAGAGCGGGTTGATCGGCGATGAGCTTCCGAATCACACAACGATATACAACTCAGCCACAACGAAATACGAATTACGCGATGGGAGTGACAAGCTGGTCGTCAATCTGACGGCAAGCGGGACCAAGGCAGTGGGTGTCACCAAGCAGTTTACGTTTCACCGCGGCAGCTATCTTATCGACGAGACCTACCAGATTACCAATCGAAGCGTGGCAGAACTCGCGCCCTTCGCGTATTTTCAGCTGGTGCGCGACGGCACGCCGGCAGCAGGGGATTCCAAAATGGTGCCGACCTACACCGGCGCTGCCGTTTATACCGACCAGTCCAAATTCGGCAAGGTTGCGTTTTCCGACATCGACAAGGGCAAGATCGATTATCCGAAACACGCGAACAATGGTTGGATAGCGATTGTCCAGCATTACTTTGTGGCCGCTTTACTGCCGTCGGTCGAAGTTGCTAGGGAGTTTTACACGCGCGCCCTGGGCAGCGGTCTTTACACCGTGGGCATCATCGTACCGGTGGGCAACATTGCTCCGGGCGCCACTGCAACGGTCGATATGCGGCTCTACGCCGGCCCTCAGGAGCAGGACAAGCTCGCGAAGCTTTCGCCTGGGCTGAATCTCACGGTGGATTATGGCTGGCTGACAGTCATCGCCACGCCGTTGTTCTGGGTGCTATCGGCTATCCAGAGGTGGGCCAACAACTGGGGCGTGTCGATCATCTTGCTTACGGTGATCATCAAGCTGATTTTTTACCCATTATCGGCAGCGAGCTACCGGTCCATGGCGAGAATGCGCGTGATGGCGCCGAAGATGCAGAAATTGAAGGAACAATACGGCGACGATCGCCAGCGTCTGCATCAGGCGATGATCGAAATGTACAAGACCGAGAAGATCAACCCGCTCGGTGGTTGCCTTCCGATCGTAGTCCAGATACCGGTGTTTATCGCACTCTACTGGGTGCTGCTGGCGAGCGTGGAATTGCGCAATGCCCCGTTCATCTGGTGGATCAAGGATCTTTCGGCTCAGGATCCTTACTACATTCTGCCGGTGTTGATGGGAGCGACCATGATCATACAGACTTGGCTGAATCCGACCCCGCCCGATCCGGTACAGGCGAAAGTCATGAAAATCATGCCGGTGGCATTCAGCGTGTTCTTTTTCTTCTTCCCTGCCGGGCTGGTGCTTTACTGGCTGGTGAACAACATTCTCTCCATTGCTCAGCAGTGGCAGATCACGCGCACGATCGAGCGGTCGAAATCCGCTCATGCGGCACGCTGATACGATTGCAGCGATAGCGACCGCGCCGGGACGTGCCGGCATCGGCGTCGTACGTGTATCCGGCCCCGCCGTCCGCAAAATTGCTGCCGCGATTCTGGCTCGCACTTTGCAGGCGCGCGTTGCGACGTTGTGTGATTTCCTCGAAGCGAAATCCGGAATCCTGGATCGAGGAATTGCAATTTTTTATCCCGCCCCGCATTCCTATACCGGCGAGGACGTGCTCGAGTTGCAGGGTCACGGCGGAATGGCGGTCCTGCGGTTGGTCCTGAGAAGGTGTCTTGATCTTGGCGCGCGTCCTGCGCAGCCTGGCGAATTTACCGAACGCGCCTTCCTGAACGACAAGCTCGATCTCGCCCAGGCGGAGAGCGTAGCCGATCTGATCGACGCCAGCTCGGAAGCGGCTGCGCGGGGCGCGATGCGGTCGCTTGCGGGTGAATTTTCGGGTCGCATAGGTCGACTTAACGGCGCGCTCATCGCCCTGCGAACCGTTGTGGAAGCGACCCTGGATTTTCCTGAGGAAGAGATCGATTTTCTCGAACGCTCCGGGGCGCTGGAAAAACTGGATCGCCTGCGAGCGGGCGTGACGATTTTACTGACCGAAACGGAGCAGGGCAGGATTTTGCGCGATGGCGCCAAAGTCGTGTTGATTGGTCAGCCGAATGTTGGAAAATCCAGTTTGCTGAATCGTCTCGCAGAAGAAGAAGTGGCGATCGTTACGGAAATTCCCGGAACAACGCGTGATCCATTGCGGCATGAACTGGCAATCGAAGGCGTACCCGTCCACATCGTCGATACAGCAGGACTCCGGGATGCGGTGGATACCGTTGAGACCATCGGCATTCAGCGCGCATGGCGCGAAATCAACCAAGCAGACGTGGCGCTGCTGATCGTTGATGCGACGGTTGGTATCACAGATGCAGATCGCAAGATCTTGTCGGACCTGCCCATCAATTTAGAAAAAATCATTGTTTTCAATAAAATAGATCTCCTGAATAAGGCCTCTCCAGAGAATCAGTCCACCGGCGACATCGAAATTCGGTTGTCTGCAAAAACCGGGGCTGGGCTGAATTTATTGCGCGCCGCTCTTTTGCGCTGCATTGGCTGGCGGCCGACGCAGGAAGGAATCTTCATTGCCCGTGAACGCCATCTGCAGGCACTACGTGAGGCAGAGGCTTCTTTGAGTCGAGCCGCGAACGCATCCAGTGCGCTCGAATTGATGGCGGAGGAACTGCGTATGGCCCAACAGGCATTCGCGAACATAACGGGTAAGTTCAGCGCCGACGACCTGCTGGGTGAAATCTTTTCGCGCTTCTGCATCGGCAAATAACGCATGACGGAAGTTGTTGCACTTTGCGCGTTTGCTTTCCTGGCCGGGCTTGTGGATGCGGTAGCAGGCGGAGGGGGCTTGATCCAGGTTCCCGCCCTATTCGCCGTCTTTCCCTCTCTCCCACCGTCGATTGTCCTCGGAACGAACAAATTTTCTGCCATAACGGGAACCACAATCGCGACGTTGCGCTATAGCCGGTCCGTTCCAATCCTGTGGCGGGTTGTGCTTCCCGCAGCTGGCGTCGCGGTCATAGGCGCCTTAGCGGGCGCCCTGACCGTGACCCTTATCGATCCTGCGGTCCTGCGCCCCCTCCTATTGGTGTTGTTGAGCGGGATGGCGGCTTACACACTTACGCGCCCGAAGCTTGGGGAGAATCCTGAAGCAGCTGCGCCCCTGCGGCTGGACGGCCCGGGCTTTTTCGCCTTGACAGCGGTATTCGGGTTTTACGACGGATTCTTTGGTCCCGGTGCGGGCAGCGTCATGATGTTTGCCTTGGTGCGATTTTTCGGTTACGACTTTCTGCGAGCCGCTGCAACCACGAAAGTTCTGAATCTTGCGACCAATTTTGGGGCTCTCGTATTGTTCATGGCGACCGGGAATGTGCTTTATGCGATCGCCCTGCCGATGGCCGCGTTCAATATTGCGGGGGGTTTCCTGGGAGCTCATTTCGCAGTCCGGGGAGGAAATCGCTTCATCCGGACCGTGTTTCTGGTGGTGGTTGCGGCGCTGATCGTCAAAGTCCTTCTCGACCTGCTGAAATCCTTTTAGCAACCCTTGTTTCACGTGGAACCAGGGCAGTCGATGTTCCACGTGGAACCATCGGTAACCAGCACAACGTTTCCGGTATGATTCGCCCTCCCGGATGTCAGCAATGCAAAACTCCAATTCATTCGATGTAATCGTGGTGGGCGGTGGTCACGCCGGCACAGAGGCCGCACTTGCCGCAGCACGGGCGGGATGCCGCACGTTGCTGCTTACCCATAACGTCGAAACGCTTGGACAGATGTCTTGTAATCCCTCCATTGGAGGCATTGGCAAAGGACATTTGGTCAAGGAAATAGACGCGTTGGGCGGAGTAATGGCGGCGGCCACCGATGAAGCAGGGATTCAATTTCGCATCCTGAATTCCAGCAAAGGCCCGGCCGTCCGTGCAACACGCGCCCAAGCTGATCGGGTTCTATATCGCCAAGCCATTCGCCGACGCTTGGAAAATCACAGAAATCTTACTATTTTTCAACAAGCTGTAGACGATTTTACGATTGAAAATGGCTGTATTGCCGGTGTTGTGACGGAGCTCGGAATCCGCTTTTCAACCCGGGTCGTGGTTTTGACCGTGGGGACATTCCTCTCGGGCCTGGTGCACGTTGGTCTTAAGAATTATCAGGCAGGACGCGCCGGCGATCCTGCGGCGATCAGGTTGGCTGGCAGGCTACGCGAGCTCGGTCTTCCGGTTGGCCGCCTGAAGACGGGTACGCCGCCCCGTCTCGACGGCCGCACCATCGACTATTCGGTCATGATCGAGCAACCGGGCGACGATCCAGTGCAGGTGTTTTCGTTTCTGGGCTCGGCTGACCAGCACCCCAGGCAGCTACCGTGCTGGATAACGCAGACCAATGAAGGTACGCACGCAATCATTCGTGGCGGCCTTGATCGATCGCCCATGTTCACTGGGGTGATAGAAGGCATTGGCCCGCGTTACTGCCCGTCAATTGAGGACAAGATCAGCCGATTCGCCGGCAAGGCATCGCACCAGATTTTTCTCGAGCCCGAGGGGTTGACGACGCACGAGGTCTATCCAAACGGCATTTCCACGAGTTTGCCGTTCGATGTTCAAGTCGAGTTGGTGCATTCGATCAAGGGTCTCGAAAATGCGCATTTAACGCGGCCTGGATACGCCATTGAATACGACTATTTCGATCCGCGGGGCCTCAGGTCCTCGCTTGAAACCAAACTGATCGGCGGATTGTTTTTTGCGGGCCAGATCAATGGCACGACAGGATATGAAGAAGCTGCCGCCCAGGGCCTTCTTGCCGGACTCAACGCGGCGCTCCTGGTGCAGGAGAAAGCGCCCTGGTGCCCCCGCCGCGATGAGGCATACCTCGGCGTGCTGCTCGATGACCTGATCACTCGCGGTGTCACCGAGCCTTATCGCATGTTCACTAGTCGCGCGGAGTATCGGCTGAGCCTGCGCGAGGACAATGCTGACATGCGACTGACCGAAATCGGCAGGAGACTGGGTCTGGTCGACGACGAGCGCTGGCAGGCTTTCGAGAACAAGCGCGCAGCAGTCGGGTTGGAGCGCAAACGGTTGCAATCAACCTGGCTGAACAAAAAGCTGTTGTCAGACGAAAACATGCAGGGGCTGTTTGGCCAGGTACTCGAACGCGACTACACATTCGAGGAATTGCTGCGGCGCCCCGGCGTGCATTATCGAGACTTGATTTCACTGCCGGGCGCGGGCTCTTGTCTGCCAGACGACAAAGCTGCCGAGCAGGTCGAGATCCAAATCAAATATCAGGGATACATCGAGCGCCAGCGTGACGAGGTCAGCCGGCAGGAGCAGTTCGAAACGACGCGCTTGCCGGCGGTTCTCGATTACCGTTCGGTTCGCGGTTTGTCGATTGAAGTGCAGCAAAAACTCAACATGCAGCGACCGGAAACGCTCGGTCAGGCGGCACGGATTTCGGGCATTACACCTGCTGCGATATCCCTCCTGCTGGTGCATTTAAAACGCGGATTCGGCGCCTCTGTAAGCGACGATCAGATGGCACTGTCTCGCAAGGCAGGAAGCAGTCATTGAGTCAGGTCGTATCTTTGCTCCGGCAAGGGGTCGCCGGAATGGGGTTGTTATTGCCGGCACCGGCGATGGATCAACTCGCGAGTTATCTGGACCTGTTGGTCAAATGGAATCGGGTATACAACCTCACGGCGATCCGGGATGAAGCAAAACTCGTGAGCCATCATCTGCTCGACAGCCTTGCGGTCGTCAGTCATCTACCCGACGGAAATATAGTGGATGTCGGTAGCGGGGCGGGGCTTCCGGGCATTCCCATCGCAATCTCATGCCCCGGCCGAGCGATGACATTGCTCGACTCGAACCATAAGAAGGGTGCATTCCTGAAGCAGACCGTTGCAGAACTCGGACTGGCGACCGTACAAGTCGTAACTGAGAGAGTCGAAGCGTATCGGCCCTCTGAATCGTTCAGAATCGTTATTTCGCGAGCCTTCTCGGACCTGTCGGATTTTGTCAAGCTGGCCGGCCATTTGTGCGCATCCGATGGAGTCATGATCGCGATGAAGGGTTTGCATCCTAACGACGAGATCGCGCAGTTGCCGTCATCGTGGAACGTGGAAAAGACCTTGCGCCTGGAAATACCTCAACTCGATGCGTCGCGCCATCTCGTTTTCTTGCGCACTATTCCGATCACCACCCCGAGTTGAATCGTATGCCACGTGTGTTAGCAATTACCAACCAGAAGGGCGGGGTCGGCAAGACTACAACCAGTATCAATCTTGCGGCCAGCCTGGTAACGGCGGGCCGCCGGGTCCTGTTGGTGGATATAGACCCGCAAGGCAATGCAACCATGGGCAGCGGCATCGACAAACGCGGGCTCAAGGCGACGGTGTATCAAGTATTGCTCGGTGAAGCGCCACTGTCTGCTGTCCGGCTGCGCAGCCCGAGCGGGGGATTCGACGTGATTCCGGCCAACCGCGAACTCGCCGGCGCCGAAGTCGAAATGGTTGACCTCCCGGAGCGCGAAACGCGGCTGAAGACGGCGCTCGATGAAATCAGGGATCAGTACGATTTCGTGCTGATCGATTGCCCCCCGGCGCTGAATCTGCTGACAGTGAATGGTCTTTGTGCCGCCAATGCGGTGATGATTCCCATGCAGTGCGAGTACTACGCGCTCGAGGGACTGAGCGACTTGGTGCAGACCATCAAAAAGGTTCGCGTCCATCTGAATCCTGGACTCGAGATCGAAGGACTGCTGCGTACCATGTATGACCCGCGGAATATGCTCGCGCAGCAGGTGTCGGATCAGTTGCAACAGCACTTTGGCGACAAGGTGTACCGTACCGTTATTCCCCGAAATATTCGCCTCGCTGAAGCCCCAAGCCACGGCCTCCCCGTCCTCAAATTTGACCGTCAGTCCAAGGGCGCCCTTGCCTACCTTGCGCTTGCGGGCGAAATGCTCGGCAAGAGCGCTTAGGAAGAATGCAAATGGTAAAACTCAAAGGACTGGGCCGCGGACTCGATGCATTGCTGTCTGGCGATGAGGGACGAGCCGAAGATGCGCTGACCGAATTGCCGGTCGGACTGTTGAAGCCAGGCCGCTTTCAACCGCGTACCCGTATGGATCCCCAATCGATCGCGGAACTGGCCGACTCGATCAGGGCTCAGGGACTGATCCAGCCGATTCTGGTGCGTCCGATCGAGAACGGCAAATACGAAATCATTGCCGGCGAACGGCGCTGGCGCGCCTCCCAGTTGGCCGGATTGACACGGATACCGGTCGTTATCCGCGCGGTCCCGGATAAATCCGCGCTTGCGATGGCCCTCATCGAGAATATCCAGCGCGAAGACCTGAACCCGCTTGAAGAGGCCACTGGTATTCAACGATTGGTGGATGAGTTCGCCATGACGCACGATGCCGCGGCTCAGGCGGTGGGTCGTTCGCGCAGCGCGGTCACCAATCTGTTGCGCCTGCTCAACTTGTCGAAGGCGGTACAGGATCTATTGATGCAGGGAAAGATCGAGATGGGCCATGCCCGGGCTCTTCTGGCGGTTAGCGGCTCACGCCAGGCTGACCTGGCTCACCAGATTATCAGCCGCAACCTGTCGGTGCGGGAAGCCGAGCAACTCGTTGGTCAGGCCGAAGTGACGCCACGCAAGACCTCACGCAAACAGCAGAGAAAGGACCGCGACCTTCAGGCGCTCGAGGAAGAATTGTCGGAGATCCTCGGAACGGCAGTTACCGTAAAGACAATACGGGGTGGCCGGGGAAAGCTGACCATCCATTACGCAAGCCTCGACCAGCTGGACAACGTGCTGCAAAAATTGCGGCCCTGAGTGGGTGTCCTGGAAATGATTGGTCACGAAGCGTTGACGCAAAATCGTCAAAACATTTACAATCGAAAGGTTTGCTCCGTCGTACATGCCCAGTGATGATGCTGCGCATTCAGAGCAAGCCAGTACGTACCGTTCTTGTTTGGCAGGTTGTTGTCACCGTGCTTCTGGCCGTTATTGCCGGCCTGCTGGCCGGCATCCACGGAGCGGCATCGGCGGCTCTCGGGGGGGCGGTCAGTGTCGTTGCGGGACTGGCCTTTGCGATAGTCATGCAGTCAAGCAAGATGCAGTCCGCCGATGGAACCATCGTCGCAGCATTGCGGGCCGAGGCGACCAAGATCGGTCTTGCCGTCATTCTGCTTTGGCTGGTACCGGCGTTATATAAGGATGTGGTGCTGATCTTATTCATCGGATCGTT
>JANOGH010000162.1:0-2170 GCA_031414075.1 Betaproteobacteria bacterium
CGTAATTCTCAAGAAACTTTTTCTTCTGCGCTTCGCCAACGTAACCGCGCTTGTTCTCTTTGACGATGCACCAGTCGATAAAATCCATCTGGATATCCAGTGGCGAGTTGGTCTTCGCCCATTCGGCCCATGGCTCGGCACCTCGATCCCTTAGATAACCGTCGAACGGAAGATAAATGCCCCCAGAACCGGACGGGGTTTTGCGACTCTTGTAGCCGCTATGCATGTAATGACCGCCGTCGAGAACCTCCACAATCGCATCGCCCACCCGATAGTTCCGCCATGCCGCGACCACATCGCTATAAGAGTAACGATCATCTCCCAAGTGCTTCACGAGCGCCGGAAACACAGCCGGTCCCATTTCCTTTAGGCTCTTCAGGGCGGCCTCGACCTCAGGCGTGCTGTAACGATTTGCAAGGACCACTGCAGACGGTGGATCAGAATAGCCTGAACGATACGGCGCGGGTCGTTGCGAGACGAGCTGACGGACCAAGGTATCGACTCTTTCTGAACCCGATTCTTCCACTGACACGGGATACCCGTCGGTCGGAATCTTAATCAACTTGTCCGATTTATTGCTCGTCTCCTCCCCGCAACCGAGCAAAAGTCCGGCTGCTATGAGAACTATAATGGCGTTGAGACCTCGCATATCGTTGTAATTCCGAACTATTCATGTAGGTGGAGGATTTCCATGTTATTTACCATTGATGGCCAAACATGGAAAAGCCTACCGCCGTTCATAGAGCGAAATTAAGTCGCAGGAAAATCACGTCAAGTTCAAAGGCTGTTGGATCACGCGAGACTAGTATATTGATTATGTAGTTACGACACATAGTATTTGGGCGTGAAACAAACTGAGCTTCACCTCAAAGCAACAGATCGCCGGACCTTGCGGGACATTCGGGCCAAAGGTCGGCACTCGGCCCGCGAAGTCAACCGTGCCCATATCCTGCTGGCCTTGGATCAAAGAATTCCCGAAGCCACCATCACCTCGGTCTTGGGGGTCAGTCGCAGCGTGGTGTGGCGGACGCGTTCGGCCTATGGCGAAAAAGGCCTGGCTTACGCCTTGCACGATGTGGCCCGCTCGGGCCAGCCCCGCAAGTATGGGACCGACCAGCAGGCCGAGATCGTCGCCCTGGCTTGCAGTGAGCCTCCCGTCGGGGCCAAGCGTTGGACGCTGCGCTTGTTGGTCCAGGCGGCGCGTGACCGGCCCAAGCTGGCGGGCATCACGCAGGAGAGCGTCCGGCAGTTTCTAAAAAAAACTACTGCAAGCCCTGGCGCAAAGTGATGTGGTGCATCGGCCAGATCACCGTCGAGTATCGGCAGCGGATGGCGGCGGTGCTGGCACTGTATGCGCGGCCGTACAACCCACAAGAACCGGTGATTTGCCTTGACGAGAAGAGCAAACAACTGCTGGCCCAAACGCGGCAGGCGCTGCCACTCCAGCCCGGTACGGTGGCCAAGGAGGACTACGAATATCGGCGGGCGGGCACGCGCAACATTTTCGTTGCAGTCGAACCCAAAGGCGGACGGCGGCAGGCCACCGTCACCGCCCGGCGGACCAAGGCCGACTTTGTGCGTTTCGTCCAACAGTTGGTCGGGGGCGTTTATCGCTGTGCCCAAAAGATTCATTTGGTTTTGGACAACCTGAACACGCATTTCCGCGGGAGTTTTGTGGCGGTCATGGGCGAGGGAGAGGCGAGCCGGTTTCTGGAACGAGTGGAGTTTCATTACACCCCCAAGCACGCCAGTTGGTTGAACATGGCGGAAATTGAAATTGGGATTCTGGAACGGCAATGCACCGGTCGGCGGCTGGCCACCGAATCGCTTTTGGTCGCAGAGATCGCGGCCTGGCAGGAACGCAGAAACACCGAACGGCGAACGATTGAATGGAAGTTCACGGCTCAAGACGCCGAGCGCACGCTGGGCCGCCATTATGTGCCGTAATTAAATGTTTACTGTACTAGTAAGCGCCTTGCCGAAACTGCAATTGCTCGTCGGCGCGTTGATGAAAAGTTTGTCCTCGATGGGCTACGTCAGCCTGTTGCTGGGAATGTTGTTCTACATCTACGCCGTGGCGGGCATTCACCTGTTCGGCAAGTATGATCCGGAGAATTTTGGTTCGCTGCCGGCGGCGTTCTTGTCGCTGTTCCGGCTCGTGACCCTTGAT
>JANOGH010000163.1:0-1741 GCA_031414075.1 Betaproteobacteria bacterium
AGCGTCGGCCGGTCCGCTTCCGGTTGTGGGCTTAAACCTTCCCGTTCCAAACGGGCGAGGATGAAACGATCCAGATCGTTATGCACCGCCGCGTTTTTCACGGAGGGAATTTTGACGCGCGGCAGTTTCGCCATCTGCTCCCGCGCGCGTTCGTGACGCATCGTCCAATACGGGTCACCAATCAAGTTTGTGGATTCTTTCTTGAGCCCTCTCCCTCAAGGGGCTACGGGATTCACGGATTTTTCCCTTCGAGGGCAAGTGCGTAGCCTTCGAGTGTTGCAGCGAGTTGGTTCCAGCCGTCACGCATAGTCTTGGGTCCTGGCGGCTTGTAATAGCAATTCCATCCTCCGAGCCGGGCAGCGATCCATGCCACGAAGGCGAGCGAGTCGAGAGGATGGGGATTCTTCTGACGCAGTGTCTTGCCCTCAAGTTTTGCGGACAGTTTTTGGAGCGCAGGGGCAAAAGCGTCATCGATCACGTCGCTAGCCGGTCGTGGACTGCCGTCGCGGGCGTCAACCAATTGAATGGTCCGGATAGCTCCCGCGAGCGCGACCACAGTGAGATTGAACATGCGCTCGGCGTCGATGAGCTGACTATCATCGAGGGCGAGACCATCGCTCTTGAGTGCGCGAAAAACCTGCTCGATGCGCCATCTCAGGCGGTAAAGCTGAACGATCTCGCGAGCTTGCGCCGCATTGGCGGCCGGGTGTGTCGTGAGCAAGTGCCACACCAGCGGCTTCTTGCCAGGCGGGGGATCGATTTCGCGCGCCTCCACCAGCGTGAGCTCGATCGCCTCCGGGTCCTGATCCGGAGAGCGATGATTGGGGCGCGCGATCCGGACTCTGTCCGCCCGCAACTCCACTTGAGCGATCCGTCCCTTGTCACCAGGCCCACGTGGGGGGACCGATACTTGGCTCGTCGTCAGAGGCTCGTGACCGGACAGCGCCGTCAACAGATAATCGTTCGTGGTAGCCGTAGCGTTAGGGCCATCCGGGGCCAGTTTACGATCCTGCGCTGCCCGCACGATCAGCTCGATCCCCGCGGGCTTGCGCGTAAACAGCTGGTAGATGTCGCTTTCCCGGTCCGCGACCATGGTCAACGATGCAGTTTGCTGCAACGAGGCCGCAGCTGCTTGGCAGCCGTTCAGCCAACGCATCGACTCCTTGTCTTCAAGCGGGCGATCCCGGCGCGGCTTGGCCCGTTGCTTCGGCCGCGTCCAGATCGCCGCATCGACCAGCCCGACGACCGCCTCCGTCTCCAGATCGATGGCAATCACCGGGTGAATGAAGAAGCCTGCGTCGCGACCGTTCCCCGCCGCGCCGAAGTTGCGGCGCTTCTTGTCCCGACCGGCAAAATTGATCTCGGTGGTATCTTGCACCACCAAAATCCGGCGGCCGGCACACTGCTTGGACGTTCGCTCAGCAAGCGTCTCAACGATGTTCTCCACCGACACATACGGCGAAGACAAAAACCGGTGCACCGCCATCTCGCCGGCCCGGGTCTGCCCGACCTTCCGAATGACGACAGAACCAGTCGCCGCAATGCGATCAATCAGCCAGTCTGCCCGGTCCGCAATCCGAATGTCCCCAAACGCCATCTCAAGGCCCCCAAAAAAGGAAACAAGGCCTTGAATCATATATTCGCGTCGGATGGAATCACTTCCGTGAATGCCGTAGCCACAAGGGGGAGAGGGCGGCAACAATTGCCTCCCTGGCCCGCGGCTGCGCTGTGGGTATCAATT
>JANOGH010000164.1:0-2640 GCA_031414075.1 Betaproteobacteria bacterium
CCAGGGAGGCGTCGGATGCAGGACTTGAACGGCAAAATCGCGTGGGTAACCGGCGCCGGATCCGGTATCGGCAAAGCGGCTGCGATCGCGCTGGCGCGCGAGGGCGCCACGGTGGTCCTGACGGGACGACGCAAGCAACCGCTGGAAGACGTCGCACGTTCGGTGAAAGCCGACGGCGGAAGCGCCTTCGTCCAGGCGGGGGATCTGACCCGCGCCGCAACCGCGTCACGCGTGGCCAAGGCGATCCACGCCAGGCTCGGACGTATCGACATCCTGGTCAATAACGCCGGCGTCAATATCCTCAAGCGCAACTGGCGCCAGTTGGATGCCGAGGGCACCAGCGAAGTCCTGGAAGGCAATCTGTCCAGTGCGTTCTACTGCGTGCTGGCCGTCTTGCCCATCATGCGGACCCAGGGCGAGGGTCTGCTGATCCACACCGCTTCCTGGGCGGGACGGTTCGTCGGCCCGATGGCCGGTCCCGCCTACGTCGCCGCCAAGCACGGCGTCGTGGCCATGAGCCACAGCATCAACTGCGAGGAGTGCGTCAATGGCATACGCTCCTCGGTGGTGTGCCCCGGCGAGGTCGCCACGCCTATCCTCGACCAGCGGCCGGTGCCGGTCAGCAAGGAGGATCGGGCGCGCATGCTGCAATCGGAGGATGTAGGGGACCTGATTCGCTACATTGCCATGCTGCCGGCACACGTCTGCCTGAACGAGGTCCTCGTCACCCCGACCTGGAACCGCGGTTACGTCGCCGCGCTCCGGCAGCCTCAGGTCAAAGTATGATTGCGGGGATGAAGTCCATCGCACACGACGAACTCGAGCCGCTGATAGGCGACATCTTCAATGCGGCCGGTTGCTCCCGCGCCGAGGCCGACCGCATAGCACGGCATCTGGTCGGCGCGAATCTGGCCGGCCACGACAGCCACGGGGTGGTGCGCGTACCGCGCTATATCCAGATGAAGCAAGAGGGGCTGATCCTCACCGACCAAACCGTCGACGTGCTGGTCGACACCCCCGTTCTGGCCGTGGTCGACGGAAAGTTCGGGTTCGGTCAGACCGTCGCGCCACAAGCTGTCGAAATCGGCATCGCGAAGTGCAAACTCATGGGCCTTTCCGCCGTGGCGCTGCGCAACGCCGGTCACATCGGCCGGGTGGCGGACTGGGCCGAGATGGCGGCCGTCGAAGGCCTCGTGTCCGTGCACTTCGTCAACGCAGCCGGCAGCGTCCTGGTCGCCCCCTTCGGCAGCGTGGAGCGGCGCTTCTCGACCGCGCCCTACTGCGTCGGCGTCCCGATCGCCGGTCGCGCGCCGCTGGTGCTCGATTTCGCGACTTCCATCGTGGCCGAAGGCAAGGTCCTCGTGGCCAGCCAGGGCGGCAACGCGATTCCGGCCGATGCACTGATCGGGCCGGATGGCCAGACCAGCGACGACTCCCGATTGCTCTATGGCGACTACATCAAGACCGGCAAGCGCGACATCCGCAGTGGCGTGGGCGCGTTGCGCACGTTCGGCGAACACAAAGGATCGGGTCTGGCCCTGATGTGCGAGATCCTCGGCGGCGCGCTGTCCGGCAATGGCGCCACTGCTCCGGGGCGGCGCTTCGCCAACGGCATGTTCTCCTTCTACGTCGATCCGAAGCGCATCGACCCCGGCGAGATGTTCCCCGCGGAGGTGCAGCGCTACATCGGCTTCGTGAAGCAAGGCAAGCCGGCGACGCCGGACGGCGAAATCCTGCTGCCGGGAGAGAAGGAGGAACGCACCCGCGCGCAGCGTCTGGCGCACGGGGTTCCGCTCGCGGAAGAAACCTGGCGCTTGCTGCTCGATGCCGCGCGCGCTGCGGGCGTGGACGTGCGGCGCTTCGAGGACACGCCGCGGCCGCACGCGTAACAGGATGGAACCCGGTTCGTCCCCAGCCCGTACTTTTGACCCCCATCGAGGAGCATCAGAGTCATGGAAAAAATGCGTGCCGCCCGTTATCTGGAAAAAGGGCGCATCGTCTGCGAGCAAGCCCTTGTGCCAAAGCTCAACGACGGCGAAGTGCTCGTGCGCACGCAGCTGGCCGCCATCTGCGGCAGCGACCTGCATGTGGTGTACGACGGCATGTCCTTCCTGCCGCACCCCTGCCCGCACGGTTATCCGGGGCATGAGGGACTGGGCGAAGTGGTCGAATCCAGGAGCCCGCTGTTGCGGCCGGGAGCGAAGGTCCTGACCTGCCCGGCAGGCCCATTCAGCCGCTGCTTCGCCGATTATCAGGTCCTTCCCGCCGCCCAGTGCCATGCGCTGCCTGCTTACAAGGGATCGATGGAACATCTGCTGATGGCGCAGCAGCTCGGCACGACCATTTTCGCCTTGCGGCAAATGCCCGCCGATGTCGTCGGCAAGACAGTGATGGTCATGGGCCAGGGCTCGGCCGGCAACTTCCTCACCTACAATCTCAAGCGCGCCGGGGCCGCCAAGGTCATCGTCAGCGACAAGACCGAGGCGCGGCTCGCCGCATCCCGGGTGTTCGGTGCCGATGTCACCCTGAAGGCCGACCCCGAATCGGTGAAGCAAGCGGTGATGGAACATACCGGCGGCCAGGGCGTGGACTACCTGGTGGACGCCGTCGGTCACGCGGATGCCTTCCTGCAGGCGGTCG
>JANOGH010000165.1:0-5449 GCA_031414075.1 Betaproteobacteria bacterium
CGATTTTCAAGGAAATCGCCCAGTACCCGCGCGGCGTGGTGCTGGTGACCGGCCCGACCGGTTCGGGCAAGTCGACCACCCTGGCCGCAATGGTCAACGACATCAATGAGAATGAGATGGGTCACATTCTCACGGTGGAAGATCCGATCGAATTCGTGCACGAAAGCAAGAAGTGCCTGATCAATCAGCGCGAGGTCGGCCCGCATACCCTGTCGTTCAACAACGCGCTGCGCAGTGCGTTGCGCGAAGATCCGGACATCATTCTGGTAGGCGAATTGCGCGATCTGGAAACCATCCGCCTGGCGCTGACCGCAGCCGAAACCGGCCACCTGGTGTTCGGGACGCTGCATACCAGTTCCGCCGCAAAGACGGTCGACCGGATCATCGACGTATTCCCGGCGGCTGAGAAAGAAATGGTGCGCGCAATGCTGTCGGAATCGCTGCGCGCCGTGATCTCGCAAACGCTGTGCAAGACCAAGGACGGCACCGGGCGCGCAGCAGCGCATGAAATCATGATCGGCACGCCGGCCATCCGCAACCTGATCCGCGAGGCCAAGATCGCGCAGATGTATTCCGCGATTCAGACCGGCCAGGGAATCGGCATGCAGACGCTGGACCAGAACCTCACCGAAATGATCAAGCGCAACATCATCACGAAGGATGAAGCGCGTGGAAAGGCAGCCAACAAGGACGCCTTCAACTGACCGGCCAGGACGGCGGACAGCACCGCACATTAGCCAGGGGTAGCAAATGGAACGAGATCAGGCCGTCAAATTTATTCACGAACTGTTGCGCGCCATGGTGGCGAAGAAAGCCTCCGACCTGTTCATCACCGCCGGCTTTCCGCCGGCATTGAAGCTCGACGGCAAGATGACGCCGGTGTCGAACCAGAGCCTGACGCCGCAGCACACCCAGGAACTGGCGCGCTCGCTGATGAACGACAAGCAGGCGCAGGAGTTCGAGGCCAGCAAGGAATGCAACTTCGCCATCAACCCGCCCGGGATCGGACGCTTTCGCGTCAATGCTTTCGTGCAGCAGGCACGGGTCGGCATCGTGTTGCGAACCATCACTACGACGATTCCGAAAATGGACGACCTCGGGCTGCCGTCGGTTCTCAAAGACGTGGCGATGACCAAGCGCGGCCTGGTCATCATGGTGGGAGGCACCGGATCGGGCAAGTCGACGACGCTTGCCGCGATGATCGGCTACCGCAACGAGAACAGCCACGGCCACATCATCACGATCGAAGATCCGATCGAATTCGTGCACGACCACAAGAACTGTCTGATCACCCAGCGCGAAGTCGGCGTCGATACCGACTCCTGGGAGGCGGCACTGAAGAACACGCTGCGCCAGGCGCCGGACGTGATTCTGATCGGCGAAATCCGCGAACGCGAAACCATGGACCACGCGATCGCGTTCGCCGAAACCGGCCACTTGTGCATGGGCACCCTGCACGCCAACAGCGCCAACCAGGCACTCGACCGGATCATCAACTTCTTCCCGGAAGAACGCCGGGCGCAGTTGCTGATGGACTTGTCGCTGAACCTGAAGGGCCTGGTTTCCCAGCGACTGATCCCGCTCAAGGACAGCAAGGGCCGCGCCGCGGCGATCGAAATCCTGCTGAACTCTCCGCTGATCTCCGACCTGATCTTCAAGGGCGAGGTGCACGAAATCAAGGAAATCATGAAGAGGTCGCGCGAACTGGGCATGCAGACCTTCGACCAGGCTTTGTTCGACCTGTACGAGGGAGGCAAGATCGGCTACGAGGACGCCATGCGCAATGCCGACTCGATGAACGAACTGCGCTTGCAGATCAAACTCCACGGCAAGGAAATGAAGGATCGCGACCTCACGACCGGGGTGGATCACTTGAATATCGTCTGATCGCAGGCACTAGGCACGAGGCGCTAGGCACTAGGAAGGTCAAACGCTTTCCACCTCGTGCCTCGCGCCTAGTGCCTCGCGCCTGATTTCTCCCGGCGCATCGCGCCGGAAATCATTTTGAACTCATAGAGGCGACATTCGAGCGCGCCGTTATAAAGCGGGGTGCGTTTCGACGGCGACAGCCCGATCAGTTTTGGAAGGCGCATGTCGGCGGTGAACAGGTAAGCGCGCCAGCCGGCGAATTTCTTTTTCAGCACGTCTCCCATCTGCGGGTAAAACGAAGCCAGATCGTCTTGCTCGCCGGTGCGCACGCCGTAAGGCGGATTGGCCACCAGAACGCCTTCCGGGGCCGGGGCCGAAATTTCCAGCATGTTGGCCTGATTTAGACTGACTGCGTCGGCGAACCCCGCCGCTGCAAGATTCACGCGCGCCAGCTTCAGCGCTTCGCCGTACAGATCGCTGCCGAATATCGCCGGCGAAGGATTCGGTGCCGGCCGCGCCTGAGCCGCCGTTTTGATCCGGCTCCACTCGACATCATCGAAGTTGCGCAGTTTCTCGAAAGCGAAATTGCGCTGTGCCCCCGGTGGAATCCCGCGGGCGATCTGCAGGGCCTCGATCAGGAACGTCCCGCTGCCGCACATCGGATCGAGCAGCGGCAAATCCGGCGTCCAGCCGGAGAGCTTCAGTATCCCGGCGGCCAGATTCTCGCGCAGCGGCGCTTCCCCGGCGATCTGCCTGGCCCCGCGTTTGAATAGCGGTTCGCCGGAAGTATCGAGATACAACGTGAAGCGCTCCGTTTCCAGGAAAGCATGGATGCGCACTTCGGGTTGCGCCGTATCCACGTTCGGGCGGACGCCCGTCTGCGAACGAAATTTGTCGCAGACCGCATCCTTGATCCGCAACGTGATGAAGTCCAGGCTGTTGAGCGGGCTGCGTACTGCGGCGACGTTCACGCGTATCGTCAGGGCGGCATCGAACAGTTGCTTCCAGTCGAGCGCGTTCACGCCGCGATAAACGTCGTCTTCGCTGCGATACCGGCCCGCGCCGACTTGCCACAGGACACGGCTCGCGATCCGGCTGTGCAAATTGGCAGCGTAGGCAACCGATAACGGCCCGGCAAACCCCACCCCACCTTCCGCCACGGTGATCTCACCGGCCCCCAGCTCGGCAAGCTCCCCGGCCAGTACCGCTTCAAGCCCGCGCGGGCAGGGCGCGAAAAATCTTTGCGTATTCTTTTCGGTCATTAGTCTGAATCAATAATTCTCACCGCGAAGGCGCAGAGGCGCGGAGAAATACAAATCGGCACGTAAACCACGCATCAATTTGTGCCGCGCAATGCATAGTGTGCCGACAATTCATTCGAGTTTATCCAGATTCCTCTGCGTTACCTCTGCGCCTCTGCGCCTCTGCGGTGAAAGGTTATTGAGATTACAAACGTAGAAAAACTTCGAATTCGATGCGTTTCCAGGGGTCGCGGTGTTTGGTCAGCCGCACGATGCGCGCTTCGAGCCTGTTGCCGCGATCGAGCTGGCGCGCCACGGCATCGTTCTCGGCGCGCGGCACGTAACCGAGCATGTGCCCATTCCATTCGACGCGCACCGCGCGTGCATCGTGCGCATTGCCGGGCTCGCGCACCAGCGTCAACGCATCGCCGACCTGCAAGTGATTCCACACCCGCTTGCCTTCGTGAAACTGGAATCCGGCCACGGGCGAGCTTTGTACGAGGATGCGCGTCGCCGGCTGCCCCGCGTGCAGCAAGGTGGCAGCGAAGACCGCAATGATGGTGAAGAGCCACGCAGCCCTGGTCATCGGCATCAGAACGGCTGCAATTCCACCAGCAGAATGATCGCGATCAGTACGACGACCGGAAGTTCGTTCAGCCAGCGATAGAACACATCGCCGTGACGATTGCGGTCATGCCTGAAATCGATCATCAGCTTCCCGCAGTAGCCGTGATAGACCACCAGCACGACCACCAGCGCCAGCTTGGCGTAAAGCCAGCCGCCGTGGAAACCGTAACCCAGCCACAGCCACAGGCCGAATCCTATCGTCAGCAGGGCGCCCGGCGTCATGATGCCGAAGAAAAGTTTGCGCTCCATGACCTTGAAGCGCTCACGGCTGGCGGTATCTTCGCTCATGGCGTGGTAGACGAACAGGCGCGGCAGATAAAACAGGCCGGCGAACCAGGTGACCATGAAGATGATGTGCAACGACTTGATCCAGAGCATCGGACTTCCCCAAGGGTCAACGAATTTCTCGACAAGGTTCAATGGAAATATAAAACCAATTCAAGAGCGTTGACGCAAAGGTCGCAGAGGGAAAAGAGAGAACGCAAAGGAAAATCTTGGCGTACATTGATTCCAGATATGTTCTCCGCGTCCTTTCTTTTTTCTTTGCGTCCTCTGGGTCAACGCTCTTGATTCTGTTTTCCTTCAGGCTAACGTCATCCGGCCCGGCAATGCTGCTCGACAACCCGTTGCAGCGTGACCAGGCTGCCATGGAAAAAGTGACCGGCACCCGGGAACACGATGACCGGGAGCGCTTGCGGCCGTGCCCAGTCGAACACGTCTTTCAAGGGCACGACATCATCTTCCTCGCCATGCACGACCAGCGTATTTTCCGGCACGCGGCCGACCGGAAAGCGCCCCACCGCGGGAGCCGCCAGGACCAGATGCCGTGGCGCCAGCCGCTCCGCCACGGCCGCCGCGACGAAGCCCCCGAAGGAAAACCCGCCGATCGCCAGTTCGCCTGCGCCGTAGGTGCGCCGCCCGTAGTCCGCGAGCGCCAGAAAATCCTCGATTTCGCCGCGCCCCTCGTCGAATACGCCGTCGCTCGCGCCGACGCCGCGGAAATTCAACCTCAGCGCGCAGTAACCGAGCGCAACAAAAGCCTTCGCCAGCGTTTGCACGACCTTGTTGTCCAGCGTGCCGCCATAAAGCGGATGGGGATGAGCGATCAATGCCATGCCGCGCCGCGTGTCCAGGGGTTCGTTGACGGCGATCTCGAGCTTTCCCGCCGGACCATCGATGGAAAGCTTTTGTGGGGACGCGGGCCTCAAATGCGCAGGCGTTCGACGACGCGCCCATGGATCAGATGCTCCTCGATGATTTCGTCGATGTCGCTCTTGTCCACGTAGGTGTACCAGACTTCCTCGGGATAAACCACGATAACCGGCCCTTCTGCGCAACGGTCCAGGCAGCCCGCCTGGTTGATGCGCATCTTGCCTTTGCCGGCGAGCTCGAGGGATTTGATCTTTGACTTTGCGTAGTCGCGTATTGCCTGTGCGTCATGATCGGCGCAGCAAGCTTCCCCGTTCTGGCGCTGGTTGCAGCAGAAGAACACATGTCGGGTGTAATAGCTCAAGGATGATCCTCGTGAAGGCAGTGCGCAATTATAAGCCGCGTCGCGCTGGATCCTTGTGCGCATCGGGATGGTCCTCGCCGTCGCCACCTATCAGATAGACGAGATAGGCGAACACCAGCAAGGGCCACCACGACGACAACAGCCCGGTCATGGCGTTGAATCGCAGAAAATGCCCGCGTTGAAAAATCTGCAACGCCGC
>JANOGH010000166.1:0-2036 GCA_031414075.1 Betaproteobacteria bacterium
AACGCTTCGTCCGACTCGACCAACGCCGGCGTATGCCTGAGGCCGTGTTGTTTGAATTCATCCGTCGGCTGCTTCATCAGGAAGTCGGCGAAACGCTCCTGCAGTCCGAGGGTGAACCAGTCTTCGATCGCATCGTGCAGCAGATCGAAGAAGCGCGGAAAGTAAACCTGACCGGCTGGATCGCAATGCGAGAAGCGGATGGGATAGTCGACGCGAAAGACCTTGCCCATGATGCGCTCAGCGCAGCAACTTGCCCGGCATGGCGCCGGTGTGCTGGTCGCCGCACAGCGTTTCGGTGCCGGCAACGAAGGTGTGGCGATAGCCGTCTGCGCGCTGTATCAGCCGGCGCCCGCCGGCGGGCAGGTCGTAGACGACTTCGTGCTTGCGCATGCCCAGTTTGTCGAAATCGATGATATTGAGGTCGGCCCGGTAACCGGCGGCGAGCACGCCGCGATCTTTCAGTCCGTAGGCCAGGGCGCAATCCCGGGTCTGCTTGCGCACCAGGAATTCCAGCGGCAGTTGCGCGCCGCGTTTGCGATCGCGTGCCCAGTGGGTCAGCAGGAAAGTGGGCGAACTGGCATCGCAGACTGTGCACACGTGGGCGCCGCCGTCGGCGATGCCCATCACCGTTGCTTCATCCTCCAGCATCTCCCGGATATTGTCGAGACTGCCTTCGGTGTAGTTTTCGAAGGTTTCGACCAGCAACTGTTTGCCATCGTGTGCCATCATCGCTTCGAGCGCCAGCGACCATGGGCTTGTGCCCGCGGCTTGTGCCCGCGCCCCGATGCTGATAGAAGGATGCGGTTCGTAGTCGTAGGTATCGTCGACGACGTAAATGCGGTGCAGTGCGTCGGCAATACGCCTGGTGTGATCATCGGCCGGCCGTTCCTCGACCAGCTTGCGCCGCAGATCCGGATCGCGCTTCAACTGCTCGACGCGCTGGACCGGCGTCAGATGATGCATCGCCAGCCACGCCGGGTGCGAGGAAAATGGATGGATGGTGGTTTCGAGGCCCATCATCACGCCGATCGGCCGGCAGCCGACCTGACCATTCACATCGACGCCGGCCTTGCGCGCGGCATGGATCTGCGCGCGAGTCTCGCGCCACAAGTCTGGCGCGTTGTTGACCTGCAGCAGCAGCACCGACAAAGGCCGGCCGGCCACTTCCGCCGCTCCGCGCAGGATTTCGAATTCACCCGGACCGAAATCGGAGTTGACTTCGATGACGCCGCGTCCGGCCCGTCTCATTGCGGCTGCCAAGCCGAACAGTTCCGGTTCGCGCGCCGACAGGCTAGGCGTCAGGCGCCCATCGCGGGCGCGATGCTTGATGGTGCGCGAAGTGGTAAAGCCGAGTGCACCGGCGCGCAATGCCTGCTCAAGAAGTTCGCCCATCTCCGCGATTTCCTCGTTTTTCGGCACGGCCGCATGATCGGTCCCGCGCTCGCCCATTACGTAGAAACGCAGCGCCGCATGCGGCACCTGCGCGCCGACGTCGATGACCTTCGGCGCGGCCTCCAGTGCGTCGAGGTAGTCCGGAAAGGATTCCCAGTTGAACTTCACGCCTTCGGCCAGCACGGTGCCGGGGATGTCCTCGACGCCTTCCATCAGGTTGATGAGATAGGGCGCGGCGCCTTTGCGCACGGGCGCAAAGCCGACGCCGCAGTTGCCGAACACGACGGTCGTTACGCCGTGCCATGAAGAGGGCGTCAGATAAGGATCCCAGGTGGCCTGGCCGTCGTAATGCGTATGGATGTCGACGAAGCCGGGTGTCACCAGCAATCCCCGGGCGTCGATTTCGCGGCGTCCGCGGCCGATGTCGCCGCCGACCGCAGTAACGAATTCGCCGTCGACGGCGAGGTCGGCGATGCGGCGCGCCGCGCCAGTGCCATCGACGAGCGTGCCGTCGCGAATCACGAGATCATGCATCAAGCTCCTCCGGTTTTCTTGCTGTGGAACGACGCGTCAGCCGTCGCGCCGGTTCGTTCTTATAGTCCAAGCTTCGCCGCTGCGCAACCCGGAATCCTGTTTAGCCCTTA
>JANOGH010000167.1:0-2396 GCA_031414075.1 Betaproteobacteria bacterium
TACCCATCACCCCCGATGCCCTCCTTTCCCTGTACCAACGCCTCGGATTGCGCTCATGAAAACCGGGGAAACATCAGGGGCCGGGGTGAGGGATTGAGCGTTTCAACTGTCATCAATTACGGAACGCTCAATAGGTCGGTACCGCCTCTAAGCCGTTACAGCATTCACGTCTTCCTGCTTCACTATATTCACGGCCCTTGCGGCCTTTGCGACATTCACGGCATTCACGGCATTGCCGGCTATTCGCCGGCAACGGTCATCCCGTCGACCAGCACCGAGCCGCACTGGCGCGAGCCGCGCACCACTACGTCGGAGCCGATCGCGACGATGTTCCTGAACATGTCCTTGAGATTGCCTGCCACGGTGATTTCCTCCACCGGATGGGAGATCTCGCCGTTTTTTATCCAGAATCCGGCCGCGCCGCGCGAGTAGTCCCCCGTCACCATGTTGATCCCCTGCCCCAGCAAGTCAGTGACCAGCAGGCCGGTTCCCATCGTGCTCAGCAGCGCGGACAAATCGCCGTCGGTGGAATCCATGCTGAGGTTGTGATTGCCGCCGGCGTTGCCAGTGGATCGAAGCCCAAGCTTGCGCGCGGAGTAGCTGCCGAGGAAATAACCCTGCAGCACGCCGTTCTGGACGATGTCGCGGGAGATGGTCGCCACGCCTTCGTCGTCGAACGGACTGCTGGCGAGCCCCTTGAGAATGTGCGGCCGATCATGGATCTGCACGTTCGGCGAGAACACCGGGTTGCCGAGGCTGTCGAGCAGAAAGGAGGACTTTCTATACAGATTGCCGCCGCTGACCGCGGCAACGAAATGACCGAGCAGGCCGGATGCGACTGGCGCTTCAAACAGCACCGGCACGCGCGCGGTGGCCACTTTGTGCGCGCCGACCCGGCGCGCAGCGCGCTTGCCGGCCCGCGTGCCCACCTCGATTGCGGCATCCAGGTCTGTCGCCGAGCGGGCGGTGGTGTACCAGTCGTCGCGCTGCATGCTCTCGTCCTTGCCGGCAATTACCGCGCAGACGATGCTGTGGCGCGAGCTCGGATACCCCCCCAGGAAACCATTGGAATTGCCATACGCGAAGTGCGATTGCTGCACCGAGACCGACGCGCCCTCGGAATTGGACACTTTCGGATCGGCGGCGAACGCGGCGTCTTCGCAGGTACGCGCCAGCTCGATCGCCTGCTCCACGTCGATTCCCCAGGGATGATAGAGATCAAGCTCGGGAGTGTGTGTCGCCAGCAGGTCCGCATCCGCCAGACCGGCAAACTGGTCCGACGCCGTCAGCCGCGCGATCGATAATGCCGCGTCAACGGTATCACGCAGGGCCTGCGCGGAAAAATCCGATGTGCTGGCGTGGCCGCGTTGCTTGCCGAGGTAGACGCTGACCCCCACGCCCTTGTCGCGGTTGTACTCGATGGTCTCGACCTCGCCGCGGCGAACCGTGACGCTCTGGCCGAAGCCCTCGCTCGCCTCGGTTTCGGCGGCGCTGGCCCCGCGCTCGCGTGCGTAGTCGAGCACGTCGCGGGCAATCTGTCTGAGGATATCGGCTGACTGGGTGAATTCGCTGCTCGCCACGATGTCTTCTGAACCGGAAAATTGAAGCGGCGTGCTGCCGGACAACTCGGGCGGCACGCCGCTGATGGGAATGTTTGGTTATGATACCAGCTTGCCGATTCCGGACTCTTGCAGGAAGCCACAGTGGTACAAGCAGCGGGACAAGCAGCAGGACAACCAGCGCCAGAGCCGCCGGAAGAAGAAGCACAACCCAGCAGGACACGGCGCAAGCTCGAGGACCAGGCGCTGCAGGAGCTGGGGCAGGCACTGGTTGCCGTCGGCGAAGAAAAACTGGCTGAACTCGACCTGCCCGAGCGGTTGCGCGACGCAATCATGGAAGCCCGTGCCATTTCCAAGTTCGGCGCCCTGCGGCGCCAGATGCAGTACATCGGACGCCTGATGCGAGAAGAAGGCGACGCCGAAACCATTCGCGAACGGCTTGATGCCTGGAAAGGCGTTTCGACCGAAGAGACAGCCCGCCTGCATCGGATCGAACGCTGGCGCCTGAGGCTGCTGAAGGACGAAAAGGCGCTCGAGGAGTTGATAACCGAGTATCCCCGGGCCGACATCCAGCAGTTGCGCTCGCTGATGCGCAATGCCAAACGCGAAGCCGAGGCCGGCAGGCCGCCGAAGAGCTTCCGCGAACTTTTCCAGGTGCTTCGCGAAGTCATCCAAACACAAGGGCGTTAAACGCAAAGGACGCAAGGGTACGCAAAGGAGAGCAAGAACAAAAGGAACAAGATATGAAAATGCATTTACTGTATTTCGGCGTTAGTGAGGGTCCTCTCATCATTCGCGAACTTTGTCGGCGGTTCGGCTAAGCTTATTCTCCGGAAA
>JANOGH010000168.1:0-5120 GCA_031414075.1 Betaproteobacteria bacterium
ACTCGATCTGGGCGATGGTCTGATTGGCGAACGATGAACTCATCACGTAACTCGGATGCCCGGTCCCGCAGCCCAGATTCACCAGCCGGCCCTTCGCCAGAATGATGATCCGCTTGGCCGGCCTTCCATCCATCGCGGGGAAAATCACATGGTCGACCTGCGGCTTGATTTCTTCCCATTGGTACCGGGACAGCGATGCGATGTCGATCTCGTTGTCGAAGTGGCCGATATTGCAGACGATGGCCTGGTCCTTCATCTTCTTCATGTGCTCATGCGTGATCACATGGAAGTTACCCGTGGCGCTCACGAAAATGTCGGCCTTGTCGGCGGCGTAATCCATGGTCACCACGCGATAGCCTTCCATCGCCGCCTGCAGTGCGCAGATCGGATCGATCTCCGTGACCCATACCTGCGCCGACAGCGCCCGCAACGCCTGCGCGGAACCTTTGCCCACGTCACCGTAGCCGCACACCAGGGCGACCTTGCCGGCGATCATCACATCGGTCGCACGCTTAATCCCGTCGACCAGCGATTCACGGCAACCGTAGAGGTTGTCGAACTTGGACTTGGTAACGGAATCATTTACGTTGATCGCCGGGAATGCGAGCTTGCCTTCCTTGTGCATCTGATAAAGGCGATGCACGCCCGTCGTGGTCTCTTCAGTAACGCCCTTGATCCTGCTCAGGCGTGTCGAATACCACTTCGGATCGTGCTTGAGCTTGGCCTTGATGGCGGCGAACAGCGCGGTCTCTTCCTCGCTGCCCGGATGGTTCAACACGGTGGCGTCGGACTCGGCGCGGGTTCCCAGATGCAGCAACATCGTCGCGTCGCCGCCGTCGTCCAGGATCATGTTGGAATAAACGCCATTGGGCCATTCGAAAATGCGGTGCGTGTACTCCCAGTATTCGGCCAGGGTCTCGCCCTTCACGGCGAATACCGCCGTGCCCGTTGCAGCAATGGCCGCAGCGGCGTGGTCCTGCGTCGAGTAGATGTTGCAGGAGGCCCAGCGCACCTCCGCGCCGAGCGCCTCCAGCGTCTCGATCAGCACTGCAGTCTGGATGGTCATGTGCAGCGAGCCGGTAATGCGCGCGCCACGCAGCGGCCGGGTCGTGGAAAACTCTTCGCGAATTGCCATCAGACCGGGCATCTCGGTTTCCGCTATGCGGATTTCCTTGCGTCCCCATTCGGCAAGGGACAGGTCGGCGACGTGGAAATCGCCGGATTTCTTCGGGTGGGGAACAGCGGACATTGACACTCTCCTTTAAAACGGAGCGCCGAAAATGAAAACGGCGCTCACAACCGGTTCAGGGATTGTGAGCGCCGTTAATTCGTTTGCTGAGCCTGGCCTGTCTACGGGGAAAGGTCGCAGCGCTCCTCAGCAGGCTGCAGTATAGCCTAGCTGGCGACTCCGGAAAAGCAGCGGCCCGCGGCGGGCCGCGATAAGAGCGTTGACGTAGATAGCCTTCTTCAGGCCACAGCGGTCTGCTTGATGCCGGCTTCCGACTTGAGCAACTCGACCTTATCGAGGTTTTCCCACGTAAACTCCGGCTCGTCGCGGCCGAAGTGGCCGTAGGCGGCAGTCTTTTCGTAGATCGGGCGCAGCAGGTCGAGCATGGCCACGATGCCTTTGGGCCGCAGGTCGAAATGCTTCTGCACCAGTTGCGCGATTTTTTCGTCGGCGATCTTGCCGGTGCCGAACGTCGTGACCATCACGCTGGTGGGTTTCGCCACGCCGATCGCGTAGGACACCTGGATTTCGCATTTGGTGGCGAGCCCGGCAGCGACAATGTTCTTGGCAACATAGCGTGCCGCATAGGCGGCAGAGCGGTCGACTTTCGACGGATCCTTGCCCGAAAATGCGCCGCCGCCATGGTGCGCGGCTCCGCCGTAGGTATCGACAATGATCTTGCGTCCTGTCAACCCGCAGTCGCCTTGCGGCCCGCCGACGACAAAGCGGCCGGTTGGATTGATCAGATACTTGATTGCGCCCTTGATCAGATTCTTCGGCAGCACCGGCTTGACGATTTCCTCGACCACGGCCTCGCGAATCTTCTCCAGGGAAATATCGGGCGAATGCTGGGTGGAAAGCACGACCGTGTCGATGGAATCCGGTTTACCGTTGACGTAGCGAATGGTGACCTGGGACTTGGCATCCGGCCGCAGCCAGGGCAGGCGCCCGTCGCGACGCAGTTCCGACTGACGCTCGACTAGGCGATGCGCCAGGTAGATTGGCAGCGGCATCAGTACCGGTGTTTCGTCGCAGGCATAGCCGAACATCAGGCCCTGGTCGCCGGCGCCTTGATTCAGCGGATCGTCCTGGGCCTTGTCCACGCCCTGCGCGATGTCGGGCGATTGTTTGTCGTACGCGACCAGCACTGCGCAGCCGCGATAATCGATGCCATAGTCGGTATTGTCGTAACCGATGCGCTTGATCGTTTCGCGCGCCACCTGCTGGAAGTCAACCACGGCATGCGTGGTGATTTCGCCAGCCATGACCACCAAGCCGGTGTTCACCAGAGTTTCGGCGGCTACTCGGGCGAATTTGTCCTGGGTTAAGATGGCGTCCAGCACGGCATCGGAAATCTGATCCGCGACTTTATCGGGATGGCCTTCGGAAACCGACTCGGATGTGAAGAGGAAATCATTCATTCGAAAGTTCTGGGTTAGTCAGTAAAGGCCGGTCAGGATAGCAAAAAGCCATCAAAAGAACAAAACGGAAAATGGAATAAGTTCATGCTCATAGGGTTGTTGCGGCAACTGGCAAAACTGCCGCTTTCCTGGATTCACCTGGCTGGCGCTGCGCTCGGTTGGCTGGTCTACTTGGTTTCCCCTTCCTACGCTTCGCGGCTTCGCAGCAATCTTCTTCAAAGCAGACTATGGCGCGACGAAGCCGATTATCAGCGTTTGTTGCACGAAAGCATCGCCGAAAACGGCAAAGCATCGACAGAATTGATTGCCGCCTGGTTTCGCCCGGTTCCCGATGCCCTCAAGTTGATCATTTCCTGCGAGGCGGCGCACCTGGTCGAAGAGGCGCAACGGCGCGGCAAGGGAATCGTATTCCTGACACCTCACTTGGGCTGTTTCGAAATCGCAGCGCTGTGGCTGGCGCAGCGCAATCCGATTACCGTGTTGTACCGTCCTCCAAAAATGAAAATGCTGCGGCCGCTGATCGAAGCGGGGCGCGGCCGCGACAAAGTGGCGCTGGCACCGGCGAACTTGACCGGTGTGCGCCTGCTGTTGAAAGCTCTCAAGCGCGGCGAGTCGCTCGGAGTCCTGCCTGATCAGGTGCCCAGCTTCGGTGAGGGCGTGTGGACCCAGTTCTTCGGCAGGCCGGCCTATACCATGACGCTGGCAGGACGATTGGTGGAAGCCACCGGCGCGACACCGATTATATTCATCGCCGAGCGGCTGCCGCGGGGTCGGGGTTATGTGCTTCGCTTTAGAAAAATAGACGAGGCCCTGGACCGCGAGAATGGTCCTCGGGTCCTGAATGCGGCCATCGAGAAGATGGTGCAGCTCAGGCCCGGGCAGTATCTATGGAGCTACAACCGTTACAAGGTACCGGCGGGCGCGATGCCGCCGCCTGGCGGCAGGGACGGCCATGCCTGAGAAAATCGGCCTCGGCCTGATCCGGCTGCTTGGCCCGTTACCGCTGTGCCTGCTGGCGCCGCTTGGCAAGGGCTTCGGCATGCTGATTTACTGGCTGGCCTGGGAACGCCGGCGCGTGGTGCGCACCAATCTGCGATTGTGCTTCCCGCAGATGCAGGACAAGGACCGGGAAAAACTTTCGCGCCGGCACTTTCGTGCCTTTGGACGAACTGTCCTCGAGCACGGCATCCTGTGGTGGGGTTCCGAGAAACGTATTCGCAGACTGGTAACGATCGAAGGCCGGGAACACCTCGATCGCGAGCACGGCAAAGCGCTCATCGTCCTGGCCCCGCACTTCGTCGGCCTCGACATGGGCGGCATCCGCGGTTCGATCGAATACGACATGATGTCGATGTACTCGCACCAGAAAAGTCCGGCGCTCGACAAGATCCTCCTGCATGGTCGGACCCGTTTCGGTCATTGCGTGCTGATTTCCAGACAGGATGGATTGCGCCCGGTCATCCGCGGGTTGCGCAAGGGAATCCCTTTTTTCTACCTGCCCGACATGGATCTCGGCGCGAAGGATTCGCTGTTCGTGCCTTTCTTCGGCGTACCGACGGCGACCGTGACTGGCTTGTCGCGTTTGGCGCGCATGACCGGCGCCCGCGTGGTTCCGTGCATTACGCGTCAATTGCCGGGCGCCGGAGGCTATGTCGCTCGCTTTTATCCGGCGTGGGAGGATTTTCCCGGGGCGAGCGTGGAGGACGACACGCGGCGCATGAATACTTTCATCGAGGAGCGCGCCCGCGAGATGCCGGAGCAATATTACTGGCTGCACAAACGCTTCAAGACCCGCCCGCCAGGCGAAGCGAGGTTCTACTGATGTTCGCCAATCCGGATCTCGACACGATTTGCGCTTGAACATGGCCGGCATGATCGATTTCAGCATCTCGCCGGTGCGCGCTGCGGACATTGCAGCGGTTTGCGCGCTGGCACGCGAGATCTGGATGCAGCACTACCCGGGGATCATTAGCGTCAAGCAGATAGAATACATGCTGGCGCAGCGCTATTCGCCAGACGCGATCCGTACGCAACTGCGGGCCGGCGATGCATGGTGGGACAAACTTGAAGTGCGCGGCGAACTTTGCGGGTTCGCGAGCTACGAGCGCGGGGCCGACGCGCACACGATGAAACTCGACAAACTCTACGTGCATCAAGTGGTCCGTGGCAGAGGCTACGGCGCGGCGCTAATCGACCACGTAGCCAAGGCGGCTAGGCGGCAAGCCATGAACAAGCTGATTCTTCAGGTCAACAAATCCAACCATGGGTCGGTCGCCGCTTACCTGCGCGTCGGTTTTCTGGTGGCGAGGACGGTGAAAGTGGACATCGGCAACGAGTTCTTCATGGACGATTATGTGATGGAAAAGGATCTAAGGTGCGAGGTGCGAGGTGTGAGGTGCGAGACGCCTGGCAGGGCGTGCTCAGGCCCTACGATGAATTCTTCGGATCGCTGACGACGCAGTGCATTGCAC
>JANOGH010000169.1:0-4724 GCA_031414075.1 Betaproteobacteria bacterium
CCGGCGACGGTCCACGGATTACCGTGAGCATACTTGTCTGCGACGGCGGCAGTTTGCCTTGCCCTCTCGATCGCCGGTTGCGACGCTATTGCCAATGTAGCCTTCGCTGTCTTCAGTTTTTCCTCGAATTTCGTTCGTGCCACCGCAAAGCCCTCGCCGGACACCGTCGCCGCCGCCTTCAGCAACTCCTCGCTGTCGGTAATCATGGTCCTGAAATCACCAGCCATCCTGCCTCTGGCCCGATCGAATGCGTCCACCGCCTGATCCATCATTGCTGTCTCCTTAGAATTGCCGTTGAGTTCTACCGTGGTCCTGCTTGATGATGATCGGCCCATGAGCCGGCGCGGTCTGTGCGCTGGCGAGCATAGGTCGCGCGTGGCGCGCACCACTTCTTTCCGGGTTATGTGCGAAACCGCACGGAACATCTTGCGATGCAGGGGAATAATCGCCATTAGACGCTCGGCGCCAAAACTTCAGGTGTCGTACGCAGGGATCCGCGGCCGCAATGAATCAGCCGCAGACCGATGCCTTTCGGGATCCCATGATCAGGAGAAACACATGAACAGATTCGGAAGTCTTTGCAAACCGCTGATGTGGTTTATGGCACTGGGGCTGGCCGCTTTTGTAGCAGGATGCGGCGGAGATGGAGATGGTGGGAACGCAGGCACACCTACTGGTGCCGGCGCCGGCACAGGTGTAGGAGGCGCTGGCCGAGGCCCAGCACCAGTAAACCTTGGAGCGGCCGGCAATTTTGTCATTCTGGCGCAATCAGCGATAACAGACGTTCCGCCTTCCGCGGTCACCGGCAATGTAGGCCTGAGCCCGGCGACAGGTGCTGGCATTGACTTAACATGCGCGGAAGTGACCGGAGGGGTGATAAACGACGTCGATAATACCGGTCCTCTTCCATGTACGGTGCCGGACGCCGTTGGGTTAACCGCTGCTATAGGCGCCAAGGGAACCGCGTACACCGATGCCCAAGGACGAGCACCCGACTACACTGAACTGGGGGCCGGAAATATTGGCGGCCTCAATCTCGGCCCTGCCACCTACAAATGGGGCACCGGAGTTTCAATTCCGACGAATCTCACGCTCACAGGCGGCGCGAACGATGTCTGGATCTTTCAGATCGCGCAAGGCCTCACCGTCAGTTCAGGCGTGCAGATTATCCTGGCCGGTGGTGCACTGCCCCAGAACATCTACTGGGCGACCTTCGCTGCCTCAGACCTTGGAACGACCTCGCGATTCAAGGGCGTAATACTGTCTCAAACAGCGATCGTCATGAAGACTGGCGCAACGATAAACGGCAAACTGTTGGCGGGGACCGCGGTCACTCTTGATCATAATACGGTTACTCCGTAAGCCATGCGGTATTCGAGGTGAAGGCAGAACAAGTCCGATAGCAACACGGCAAGAACCTTTCACGCAACAAATGAAAAAGGACCCGAATCGGGTCCTTTTTTTTGATTCATCGCACTTTCCTGTGGGTATCTGGGCAACGAGTCGGAGTAACAGACAAACACTTACCACGGAGGACGCGGAGAAAAGGCAAGGGCACCCGTAGAGCGGCCATTGAAAAGAATCCTCCGTGGTGAATGCCCCCAACCGCTTCAGCGCACCCCCACTCTGTGCGCCAACGCACGGAAAGCACATGCATCTCGCCATATACTTAAAGATGATGCGCGCTCAAAAATCCAAAGCCGCAGTGGATTCGTTACAACATGGCTTTCCGTGGAAAGTACCCGGAGGTAATGTGAAAAAGCTCATTGTGCAGCTGTTCGTTGTCGGTGCGCTTTTGTCCGCATGCACCGGGCAGATTCGGATTCACGACGATCATGGTGGTAACGAGGGGGGAGGGTTTTGTCCCCCTGGACAGGCCAAGAAGGGCAACTGCTGAGTTAACAGATTGGGCCCTGCCCGTTTGCGCTCTGGGCCGGGCCCCAGGCATTTCATAAACTGCGCGCCTCCCAAGTTAATGCGCCTTTGCGTTAACCAACCATTACCGTTAAAAAGGGCTCTCAATATGAAGCGTTTTCTGTTCGCGATGGCCTTGGCCACCGCCACCGTCTCGGCGTTCGCTGCCGACGTCGGCGTTTCGGTCAGCATCGGCCAGCCCGGCTTCTATGGTCGCATCGATATCGGCAACGTTCCGCAGCCGCGACTGATCTTTATGGAACCGATTGTGATCCAGCGGATCGACGTGGTGCAACAACCAATCTATCTGCATGTGCCTCCGGGTCAGGAGAAAAACTGGCGCAAGCACTGCCGCAAGTACGGCGCTTGCGGCCGGCCAGTCTACTTCGTTCAGAACAACTGGTACAACGAGGTGTACGTTCCGTACTACCAGAAAAATAGCGGTCACGGGAACAAGGGTGATGGCAATAGGCAAGATGATAAGGGCCATGGCAAGGGCAAAAAAAACGACTGAGCCGCGTCCGCACCTTATGCGGAACCCCTCCCCACAATTGAGGTCCTTCGGACTTTTCTGTAGATAACGGCAGTCAGGTGGATTGAAAGGCTCGATTAGAATCCTCCGTGGTGAATGCTTATCGAGCGTTACCATCCACCTGACTGCCGCTACTCAAAAAAAGTCTGAAGGACGCGAATTTGGAGAGCGGCCAGTTCCGCCATGCCCGCTGGAGAAATGTGTTGTGTCAGCTTGTGATTCCCGCTGAACCATCTTGGGTCATGGCTGGATCTCGTGCGGATTTACGAGCGCCTTTCGGCGCATCGAAAGAGTCAGGCAAATAGTCGAATCCGTCTTCCGCCACGTCCCGGATGCCGACAGCGCGATGCATCACAAACAATGCCGTGGGCCCTTCCGGATCCATATTCAGATTACTGCCGTCCATGCGCAATGCTCTATGCGTTGGCGCACATAGGCGGGACGCCAAAAAACAAAGGGCCGCAAAAGCGACCCTACTGTTTACCGTTCACCGTTCACTGCTTGATTCAGCCTTTGACACGATTTCTGTATTCCCCGGTACGGGTATCGATTTCGATCTTGTCGCCGCTCTCGCAGAACAGCGGCACGTTGACGACGAAGCCGGTGGCAGTTTTCGCCGGCTTCAGCACCTTACCCGATGTATCCCCGCGTACCGCCGGCTCGGTCGTGATCGCGCGTACCACGGAGTTCGGCAATGTGACCGAAATAGGCTTGCCGGCGTAGAACACGATTTCGCAAGGCAACCCATCGTCGAGATAGTTGAGCGCATCGCCCATGTTGTCGCTCTCGACTTCGTGCTGGTTGTATTCGCTGTCCATGAATACGTACATCGGATCGGCAAAATACGAATAGGTCACTTCTTTGCGCTCGAGCACGATGTTTTCCAGCTTTTCGTCGGCCTTGTAGACCACTTCGCTGGCGCCGCCGGTCAGCAGGTTCTTCAACTTCATCCTCATCACGGCGGCGTTGCGGCCGCCCTTGTTGTATTCGGCGCGCTGCACGACCATCGGGTCCTTGCCGACCATGATCACGTTGCCGGCACGCACTTCCTGAGCCTGTATCATCGTCTGTCCTGAAAAAGAGGGCGAAAAAGCGCGAGATTATACCTTTTCCGCGCAGAATTTAGCCAGATTGGCGGCCAGATCCCCCAGGGTTTCGAGCTTTTCCGGCCACAGTCGCGCCAGCTGGGAAATGCCCTCCATGGTCGCCATGCTCGCAGTCCAGGCCGGCGCCAGGCGGGTTGCCGGCAGCAGGCCGTTCCACGCCGTCCACAGGTCGACCATTCCAGCGGACGACCCCATGACCGATGCGCCCAGATAACGGGCCAGGAACGCCTGCATTTTGATGCGGTGATTCTGCTCCTGTTGCGGATACGCCTGCCACACGAAGGGACGGGCCGCCCATTGGGCGCGCATGAACGAGTCCTCCCCACGCACGAAATTCCAGTCGCAGGCCCACAACATCCGGTCGTAATCGTCCTGCGGGAGGAATGGCACGATCTGGCCGGAAAGCGGGCCGCGCCGTACGCCCTTGGCCAGTCCCGCGGCCACCAGCGCCTGCGCCGCCGGGGTGTCCGCAAAGGCGATCACCCGGATCGGCCGGCCGCCCGACGCCCAGGCGTCGAACAGCGCCGGCATCGGCGCCTGCGGGTAGCAAAACAGGGAGACCAGCAGTTCGTCCGACGCGCGCGCTGCCACGCCGAGTCCCGACAGGAAACGCGCCTGGCCGGCCGCATCGGCCTGAAACGCCTTGCGCCGGGCATTCAGTCCGCGTTCCATCAGCGCCCCGCCGGTATCGGACACGAAGCCCGGAAAGAAAAAATACTTGGTCAGAGGAGGCTGCGGGGACGGCAGGCCGTGATAGCGGCCGACCCAGGGCTCGGCGCTCAAGTATTCGAGATTGATCCAGACCGGCGGCCGTGTGCGCACCTTCATCGTCTGCACGTAGGACGCCGGCAATTCGCAGCCGAAGGTTTCGACCACGACTTCGGCAGGCTCGACCGACGGGAAGGGCGTCGTCCACGCGCAGACTTCGATGTCTCCGAGCTTCTGCCGGGCCGCCGCGACATCGAGCGCGGGAGCGAACTGGTGGAACGTTGCCAGGTCGTCCACCCAGAACCTGACGTGGGCGCCATGCTCCCTCGCCAACTGGCGCGCGAGCCGCCAGCACACGCCGATATCGCCGAGGTTGTCGACGACGGAACAGAAAAGGTCCCAACGCATTAGGGCAGGCGCGAGGCACTAGGCGCTAGGTACAGGGCGCGCGGCATGAGGCGCCC
>JANOGH010000170.1:0-3934 GCA_031414075.1 Betaproteobacteria bacterium
TCAAGGGCAAACCGAAGAATACCTGGCAGGACAGCGCCGACACGCTCTACGCAAATAAAGAGATCGAAGCCATTGCGCTTGCCATCGGGGTGGACCACCATAAACCCGGCGACAACATCGACCTCTCGGGGTTGCGCTACCGGAAAGTCATCATCCTCGCCGACGCGGACGTCGACGGCGCGCATATCCAGGTGCTGCTGCTGACGCTGTTCTTCAGGCATTTCCCGAAACTCATCGACGGCGGCAATGTGTATGTCGCGCAGCCGCCGCTGTTTCGGATCGATGTTCCGTCACAGGGAAAAGGCAAGCCGGCGCGAAAACTCTATGCGCTCGACAAGCAGGAGCTCGATGGCATCGAGGAAAAGCTCGAGGACGAAGGCTTCAAGCCGAATTCGTGGACCGTCAGCCGCTTCAAGGGCCTAGGCGAAATGAATCCGGAGCAGCTCTGGGAAACCACGCTCAATCCCGACACGCGCCGCGTGCTGCCGGTCATGCTGGACGACGGCGCCAGCATCTCGGTGGACATCTTCAACATGATGATGTCGCGCGAGAACGCATCGCAGCGCCGCGAGTGGATGGAGACTTACGGCAATCTCGTCGAGGCAGATATATCGTGACTGGCGTAATGCTGAAATCCGTGCTTTTCCCGACTCGCGACCCGCGGCAATTGCATCGCCTGAGACGATGGATGATGGCCTCCGGCGCATCGATGTTGGTGGTCGTGTTATTCCTCGCGGCCTATCTGCTGGATCTTCTGGATCTCGAGGCTTTCGCCACCGCCGCGCTGCTGGTCGTGGGCTTCATCGTCCTGTTTTACGCGGTTTTCCGCAGCGGCCTCAATCTGCGTTTCCGCGATCCGAGTCTGACGCTGGCGCAGATCGCGGCTTCCAACCTGGTGATCCTCTACGCGCTGTATCAGTCGAAGGATGGGCAGGGCATCCTCGCGCTGATTTGCATGCTGTCTTTTCTGTTCGGGGTTTTTCGCCTAAGTACCCGTGAACTGTTGACGTTGACCGCTTTCGTCGCTTTTTCCTATGCACTGATCATCGCGGTGCACTGGTTTCCGGAAGCAGACGCCGACCCGGACGCGTTCAACCGCCAGGTGCTGAACTGGATCGTGCTCACGTCCGTCCTCGGATTCTTTTCGGTCATGGGCGGTTACGTCAGCAAGCTGCGCAAGGACCTGGCCGACAGCAAGGCGCGCCTGGAGAAGGCGCTCCAACGCATCGAGCACATGGTTTCAACGGATGAGTTGACCGGCGTCCAGAATCGCAGGAGCCTGATCGACTTCCTCGACCGGCAGAAAAGCCGCGCCGATCGCTTCGGAAGCGCATTTTCGGTCCTGATGGTGGATATCGATCATTTCAAGCGCATCAACGATACGCATGGCCATCATGCCGGTGACCTGGTGCTGAGTGCATTTGCCCGCGCAGCGGTCGTCAATTTTCGACCGACCGACGTGTTCGGTCGCTATGGCGGCGAAGAATTCCTCGTCCTTCTCGAGCAGACGCCGGTGCAGAGCATCAGGGTCGTGGCCGAACGCCTCTGCGCGCTGGCGCGGGGGCTGATTTTCGACGACCTGGAGCCCGGATTGCGGATTACCGTCTCCATCGGGGGAACGGATTACCGCAAGCTGGAGACCTGGCAGACAACGGTCAAGCGCGCGGATCAGGCCTTGTATCAGGCCAAGGCGGGCGGGCGCGACCGCTTCGTGCAGGCACCCGGCCCCCTTGGAACACAATGAAGACAGCAAGCCCCGGAACTCAGTTTAGACATGTCGGACCAACCTGATTTGTTCGGCGACGGCACGACGGCCGTGACCGAGAAAAAGAGAAACAAAGAGATGCCGCCCGCGGGCAGCGGCGGGGATGGCGGCGGGTTGCCGCCACATTTCGCACCGCTGTCGGGTGAACTCGGCGATTCCCTGCCGCTGGGCAAATACGCCTCCACGCAATACCTGCAATACGCGATCGCCACGGTGAAGGATCGCGCGTTGCCGCGCGTCGGCGACGGGCAAAAGCCGGTGCAGGGCCGCATCCTCTATTCGATGTGGACCAGCAATACCCGCGCCGGCACCAAGCGCACGAAATCGGCGGCCGTGGTCGGTGACGTGCTGGGAAAACTGCATCCGCACGGCGACCAGTCGGTGTACGACGCGCTGGTGCGCCTCGCGCAGAATTTCACCATGCGCTACCCGCTGATCGACGGCGAAGGCAATTTCGGTTCGCGCGACGGTGACGAAGCGGCGGCCTATCGCTACACGGAAGCGCGACTGACGAAGTTCGCGGAAGTGCTGTTGTCGGAAATCGACCAGGGCACGGTGGATTTCATCCCGAACTACGACGGCACGCGCCAAGAGCCGACGATCCTGCCGGCCCGCCTGCCGGTGGTGTTGCTCAACGGTGCATCGGGCATCGCGGTCGGCATGGCGACCGAGATCCCCAGCCACAATCTGAATGAAGTTGCCGCTGCGGCGATGGCGATGATCCGCGATCCGGAAATCAACATTACCGGCCTGATGAAGCACATCAAGGGACCGGATTTCCCAGGCGGTGCGCAGATCATCACGCCGCGCGCGGAACTCAAAGAGGCGTATACGACCGGCCGCGGTCCCGTACGGGTGCGTGCGCGCTGGAGCATCGAGCGCCTGGCCCGTGGCCAGTATCAGGTCGTGGTCTACGAACTGCCGCCCGGTACTTCGGCGAAGAAGGTGCTGGAAGAAATCGACGCGATCACCAATCCACAGAACAAGCCGGGCAAGAAGTCGCTCACACCGGAGCAGACGCGCGAGAAGCAGCTGGTGCTGTCGATGCTCGACAAGGCACGCGACGAGTCGGATCGCACGCATCCGGTGCGGTTAGTGTTCGAGCCGAAGACTTCGAAAGTCGAAGAGACCGAGTTTATCAACCTGCTGCTGGCGAAGACCGGCATGGAAGGCAACGTCTCGATCAACCTGGTGATGGTCGGGCTGGACGGCCGGCCGACGAGCAAGAATCTTCGCGACGTCATCTCCGAATGGATTCGTTTCCGCTTCGAAACGGTGACCCGCCGTACCAAGCACCGCCTCGCGCAGGTGCTCGACCGCATCCACGTGCTCGAAGGCCGCATGATCGTGCTGCTGAACGTGGACAAGGTCATCCGGATCATCCGCAATGCCGACGATCCGAAGGCGGAGTTGATCAAGGCGTTCAAGTTGTCCGAGCGGCAGGCCGACGACATCCTCGACATCCGTCTGCGGCAACTGGCCAAGCTCGAGCACCTCAGGATCGAGCAGGAACTGAAGGACCTGCAGAAGGAACAGAAAGGCCTTGAGAAAATCCTCAAGGACCAGAAGGCACTCGCGGAACTGGTGATCTCGGAAATAGAGGAAGACGTCAAGACGTTCGGCGACAAGCGCCGCACGCGCATCGAGGAATCGGAAAAGGCCGTGATTGAAACGCCGGTCATCGACGAGCCGGTCAGCGTCATTTTCTCCAAAAAAGGCTGGGTGCGCGCGCGTCAGGGATGGGAAGTGGACCCCGTGTCGCTGTCGTTCAAGGAAGGCGACAGTCTGTTGTCTCTGATCAAATGCCGCACCGTGGATCCGGTGATCTTTCTGGATTCGAAGGGCAGGTCCTACACCGTCGAGGCGGCGCAACTGCCGCCCGCGCGCGGCGACGGCGTGCCGGCCTCTTCGCTGGTGGAAGTGCAGGACGGCGCGCACATACTTTATTGCCTCAGCGGCAAGCCGGAAACGAAAGCGCTGGTGGCTTCGACGGCGGGTTATGGTTTCCTGTCGAGCGTCGGCGACATGATCTCCAACCGCAAGGCCGGCCGCGAATACATGGCGGTAGACGAAGGCCACACGCCGCTCCCGCCTTTCATTTACGAAGACGCAAAGGGCAACTACGTTGCTGCGTTGTCCGAGAGCGGTCGTCTGCTGCTGTTCGCCATC
>JANOGH010000171.1:0-7840 GCA_031414075.1 Betaproteobacteria bacterium
GCTCAAGCAGCTCTCGGGCACGGTGCATCACGTCTACACCGCGGTGGCTGTCAAATTCCACGATTCGCTGCGGGAAGCGCTTTCGGTGACTGAAGTGCGCTTGCGCGAGCTTTCCGACGACGAGATCCGACGCTACGTCGCCAGCGGGGACGCGATGGACAAGGCCGGGGCCTACGGCATCCAGGGCAAGGCGTCGATGTTCATCGAATCCATCAACGGCAGCTACAGCGGCGTGGTCGGACTGCCAATATTCGAAACCTCCCGCCTCCTGACTCATTTCGGCTTCCAGTTGCTGTGAACGAGGAAATCCTGATCAACGTCACCCCGCAGGAAACCCGGGTCGCGGTGATGCAGCAGGGTGTGGTCCAGGAATTGCACGTTGAACGCAGCGCCAGCCGCGGCATAGCGGGCAACATCTATGTCGGAGAAGTCAGTCGCGTGTTGCCAGGCATGCAATCGGCGTTCATCCAGATCGGTCTGGACCGCGCCGCTTTCCTGCACGTAGCCGACATCTGGTTCCATCGCCAGAACCAGGAAGACGCCAAACCGATCGAACGCATCCTGTACGACGGCCAGAAGCTGCTGGTGCAGGTTATCAAGGATCCGATCGGGACAAAAGGGGCGCGGCTGTCGACGCAGATGAGCATCGCCGGTCGCCTGCTGGTCTATCTGCCGCAGGAATCCCACATCGGGGTTTCGCAACGCATCGAGGACGAAAACGAGCGCGCATTGCTGCGCGAAAAGCTGCAGCACCTGATTCCCGCCGACGAATCCGGCGGCTACATCGTGCGCACCATGGCGGAGACCGCCAGCGAAAAAGAGCTCGGCGCCGACATCGAATACCTGCGCAAGCTGTGGTCCGACATCCAGGAAAAATTGCGCACCGTTGCGGCACCGGCCCTGCTTTACCAGGACCTGAGCCTGTCGCTGCGCGTACTGCGCGATTTCGTCAATGACGAAAGCGGCCGCGTCCTGGTAGATTCGCGCGAGACCTTCCAGCGCATGCAGGCGTTTGCGACCGAGTACACATTCTCCTTTGTCGATCGCATCCATCACTACTCCGGCGACCGGCCGCTGTTCGACCTGTATGCCGTCGAAGACGAGATAGAGCGGGCGCTCGCACGCCGTGTGCCGCTCAAGTCCGGCGGCTATCTGATCATCGACCAGACCGAAGCGCTGACCACCATCGATGTGAATACCGGCGGCTTCGTCGGCGTTCGCAACTTCGATGACACCATCTTCAAGACCAATCTCGAAGCGTCACACGTGATCGCGCGCCAGCTGCGCCTGCGCAACCTGGGCGGCATCATCATCATCGACTTCATCGATATGGACAACGAAGTGCACCGCAACGCGGTCATCTCGGAGTTCAAGAAAGCTCTGCTGCCCGATCGCACGCGCATGACGGTGAACGGCTTCACGCATCTCGGACTGGTGGAGATGACGCGCAAGCGTACCCGCGAGAGCCTCGCTCACATCCTGTGCGAGCCCTGTCCGACCTGCCAGGCGCGCGGCGAGCTCAAAACCGCGCAGACGATCTGCTACGAAATCCTGCGCGAGCTGGTGCGCGAATCGCGCCAGTTCGACACTCGGGAATTCCGCATCCTCGCCTCGCAGAAAGTCATCGACATGTTTCTCGACGAGGAATCGCAGAGCCTGGCGATGCTGGAGGAGTTCATCAGCAAGCCGATTTCACTGCAGGTGGAAACGATCTACACGCAGGAGCAGTACGACATCATCTTGATGTGATACTAGGCGACCTTCGCCACTTTCATCTGCGCCGGATCGCGCTGCAGCACGTCGCGAATCTGCGTGAGTTCCTCGACTTGCTTGCCGAGCTGCAGATGCTGCTGCTCAAGCTGGCGTACGCGTTCCTGAAGCGTATTGATGTCACCCGCGACTTTGCGAAGATTCTCGACTTTGCGTTCCAGGAGTTTCTGGTGCTCCTTGAGCTGCATGGACAACGGCATCAAGGCCGAATTGACCCAGGCGTCGAGGTCGAGCCGAAGATGGCTGAATAATTCGCGCGCATGCGCCACCAGGCCGCCGTAGAAGCGGCGCACCAGAAAGTGTTTCTCGGTCATTACATTGACCGGATCCTTGCAGAAGCGCTCGGTGTTCTGATGCAGCGAGTGCATGCGCAGGATGTGTCGTTCGAGATTCAGCACCGGCGGGGTCATCTTCGGAAAGCCGTACATCTTGTGGAATTCGGCGTAGACCCGTTCGACGTAGTTGCGCGTCTCGCCCGCGAACTCGAGGATTTTTTCCGCCTGCCGCGAAAAGGTGTCGAATAGCGCCTGCATGCTGCGCATCAGGCCAGCCGTGGTCCAGCTGCCATCGATCGCCTTCAGGCTGCGGCTCATCATCTCGTCGAGGCGATCGTCCGTCAATGTGCCGATCAGCACATTTCCCTGCTTCAGCACGGTCGCATAGGAGCGCTTGAAGTTCGCCATGTGCATCAGGTAACCGGCCTTGTCCTGCTCCAGCCTGGTCAGCAGTAATCTTGCAAGCTCGCGATTCTTTCCTGAGAGCTTGGACATCTCCTGCAACTCGCCGCGCGTGCTGGCAAGCTGGGCGGTTGTGCTGTGCAGGGACGTTTCGAGCATGTTGCCGATTTCCCTGGAGACGGCCGCACGCAGAATCTGTTGTTTCGACGGAATGATTTCCTCCGCCAGCAGGCGCTCGAGCACTTCGATCCGGCTTTTTGCCAGCAGACCCGCATCGCCGCGTATGCGCGCAATCAGGCCCTTCTGCGCAGAAAGCGCTATGACATGATCGCGCGGCAGACCGAGAATTCTCGCCGTCTCGACGAGCTGGCGCTCGATGCCTGTTTCGATCTGTTCGTCGGAATTCAAATCGTCCCACATCAGGTCGATCTTGTTCAGCACGGCGATGCGACGCGTGACGTAGGTCTGCACGTACTTTTGCCAGACATCGAGATCGGACTTGGTGACCCCGGTATCCATCGCCAGCAGAAACAAGACCGCGTGCGCGCTCGGAATCATGGACAGCGTCAGTTCCGGCTCGGTGCCGAGCGCATTCAGTCCTGGCGTGTCGAGAATGACCAGCCCCTTTTTCAGCAGCGGATGCGGGTAGTTGACCAGGGCATGACGCCAGCACGGAATTTCCACTTTGCCGCCGTACTTCACCACTACGGTCGTGGTCACGAAGTCGGTTTCGTCGAGCAGCCCGAGTGCGGCCGCCTCTTCCACCGCGACCGATTTCACCTGCGCAAGGCTGGACATCGCCGAGGTCATTTCCTCCTGGGACGCCAGATTGAGCTTGATTTTTACCCACTCGACCGGCTTGTGCTTGAGCGCGGCGATGCTCTCGTCGCTTTTGCGCGACTCGATGGGCAGCAGTTTGATATAAGGCTCTTCACTGGCATCGTAGAAGATTTCGGTCGGACACATGGTTGTACGACCGACATCGGACGGCAGCAGGCGTTGCTTGAAGTCGGAAAAGAACATCGCGTTGATCAATTCGGTCTTGCCCCGCGAGAATTCCGCGAGAAAGGCCAGGATCATGCGATCGTTGCGCAGGCTTTCAACCAGATCGTAGATACGCAGGCTGCGCTGGATATCCGCGTGACCGTTGTTTTCCAGCCAGTTCTGATAGGCCTGGATGCAGTCGCGCAGCTCATCGCGCCACTGCTGGTAGGCGGAAACCTGATTCTCGAGATCGCTGGTCATGAGTGCAGAAGCTCTTTCACCCGTGCCAGGAGGGAGGCTGCCTGGCCGTAAATTTCGACGGTCTTGGTGCGCCCGTGACTGCCACGGCGAATCATAACCCGCCCGCCCGGCAGATCAAACTTCTCCGATACCAGGATTCGGGCATACGGATCGATCACAGCATGCGGGTGACTGCGAGCTCGAGCGCTGCCAACGGCCACATCAGCAGTATCTGGCAAATAACCAGCACGAACAGCGGGGAAAGATCCACGCCGCCGATCGGCGGGATGCGGCGCCGGAAAACACCGAGGAAGGGCCGCGTCAGGCTTGCGAGCATGGACATCGCCGGGCCGCGGGGAGCAATGAAGGACAGGATCGCCTGCGCGAATACGGCCACCATCAGGATGTAGATAAACCGTTTCAGCAGGTTCAGCGCGGCCAGCAGCATCAACCCGATAACCGCGGTGCCCACGCCGGGCCCGAGCTGATAACCTTTCAACGCGAGCACGCCGCCGACCAGCAGCAACTCGGTCAGCCATGCCAGCAGCAGCGTGGACAGGTCGTAACCCCATAGCCCCGGGATCACGCGTCGTGTCGGACGCACGATGAAATCGGTGAGCGCTGCAAGGAACTGCGACAGCGGATTGCGCGCTCCTGCGCGTACCGCCTGCAGGTAGAACCGCGCCAGCAGCGCCAGCGAAAAGAATCCCAGAAAAGTTTCGAGCAGAAAAATCAACGCCTGGTTCATTTCTTTGGTCGCCTAGTCTTGGCCGAATTCTTCGCCGAGTTCGCTCGAGCGTTTAGCCGCGGCGCGTACGGCTTCCACGATATTGTGCTTGACGTTGTTCGCGTCCATGGACTTCAGCGCCGCCTCCGTCGTCCCCGCCTTCGAGGTCACGCGCGCGCGCAGCACGCCTGCAGACTCGCTGCTGCCCGCGGCAAGTTTCGCGGCGCCGACAAAAGTCTGGACCGCGAGCTCGTGCGCCTGCCCGGCATTCAGGCCCAGTTCTGCGGCCGCCTGTTCCAGCGCTTCGATGAAGTAATAAACATAGGCCGGCCCGCTGCCGGAAATGGCTGTGACTGCATCGATGTCCGCCTCGCTTTTCACCCAGACCACAGCGCCCACCGCGCCAAGAATGGTTTGCGCGCTATCTCTGTCAGACTGCTTGACGGCCGCGGCGGCAAACAGTCCGGCCACACCCGACCGGATCAGTGCGGGCGTGTTGGGCATCACGCGCACGATGCGGTCATGGCCATCGAGCCAGCGCGTCAGATCAGTCGTGCGGATGCCGGCGGCGATGCTGATGACCAATTGCCCGCGCAGTCTGCCACTCAGATCTTTCGCGAGCGCGCGCATCTGCTGCGGTTTCACCGCCAGCAGCACGACATCTCCGGCAATTTCACCGTCGAGCACAGGGGTCGATCTGACGCCGAATTGTTGCTGCAAGCGCTGGCGCGCTGGCTCCGCCACGTCAACGACGCGCAGGTCGCCAGGCTTGAAGCCCTGTTGCAACAAGCCGCCGATCAATGCGGTGGCCATGTTGCCGCCGCCGATGAAAAGTATGCGCATGATTTCGAATCGAAGCGGAACTGCCGCCTGCAAAAATGCGGGCGGCGCGAACGCCGTCCGCGCCGCGATGAAAACCGGTTACTTGGGTTCCGCCAGCTTTTTAACGTTTTGCAATCCCGCCTGGTAGGCACCAATGATGACTTTCTTGACGCCTGCGTCATCCTGGCCTGCCGGGGGATTGTCGGCCACCTTGCGCTTGAATTTGCCCTTCCAGACCAGTACGGACGTGCCTTTGGCCTTGCCCGACTTGACCTGTATGGAAGAGGAATAGTCGGCGACAGGCAGCGGCGAATCGCCCAGGATCTCATAGCTGTAGAGCATTTTCTTGGCGTTGAAACCGAGCAGTTCCTCGTCGAACTTGGCGCCATCGGTCATCGTCAGGGTCCGCAGCGAGCCCACCTTGTTGTTTTCGCCGGACTTGATTTCCGTGTTCGAGAAGGCCGGATGCCATTTGTGCAGGCCGTTCCAGTCCTTGACCAGGCTCCACACTTTGGCCGGCGACGCGTTGATCTCGACGCTTTCCTTCACATGCAGATAACCTGGTTTGGCCGCTAACACCATGCCCGGCATCGCCAGCAGCAGACCCGCAGCCATGATCCAGTTCCTTCCGTTCATCCTGTTTCTCCCCTGTTAGCAGTAGTAAGTTTGCTCGATCCGGCCGCCAGTTCCGGCGCATCCGGCCGGCCAGTATAGGGGGGCGCCGCTACCGCGGGCAAATCACCCTAAGTCCGGCAGGCTCCTACCCGGAATGGGGCAGACGTTCGCCGAAAATTGCCCGGCCGACACGAACCAGGGTCGCTCCTTCGGCAATGGCGGGCTCCAGATCATCCGACATGCCCATCGAAAGGGTATCCAGCGCAACGCCGTGGCGGACGACTTCGTCCCGGAGCTGGCGCAGCAGTCGGAAACGGGCGCGTTGCAACCCGATGGTTGAGGTCGGTTCGGGTATGGCCATCAGTCCACGCAGCCGGATACCGGTCAGGCGCGAAACGGCTTTCGCCAGCGCGGGGACTTCGTCCGGCCGGACACCGCTCTTGGATTCCTCGCCGCTGATGTTAACCTGGATGCAGACTTCCAGCGGTGGCCGGCTTGCCGGACGCGAAATTGACAGACGTTCGGCGATCTTAAGGCGATCTACGCTGTGTACCCAGTGAAATTGCTCTGCGATCTGACGGGCCTGGTTAGTCTGGATCGGACCGAGGAAGTGCCACTCCAGAGGGCGGAGCAGGGGCCCCGCTTGCGGGGATGCGACCCCGGCGGAGGGGCGCACGTCGCCCTCTCTCTGCCCGCCATGCTGCTGTCCGGGCGCGACGTGCCACTCCAGCCCCAAGCCGCCTAATGCTGCCATTTTGCTCACCGCTTCCTGCAGATAGTTCTCGCCAAATGCGACTTGGCCGGCGGCGTGGGCTTCGGCAATGGCCGCCGGCGGAAAGGTCTTGCTGACGGCAATCAGCCTGATGTCCCCCGGTGACCGGCCGGCCGCAACGGCCGCCGCGTCGATCCGGCTGCATACGACTTGCAAGCGGGAGGCTATTGTTGTCATAATTCTCTTTCATTCTTGACTGTAACCATCGAATGCAGCGAGCATTTTTGATCCGCGCCGAGGCCGCCGGCATGTTTCGTTACCCATCTAGCCGTGGTCGGAGAATCATAAATGGACATTGCTGAACTCCTCGCTTTTGTGGTCAAGAACAAGGCTTCCGACCTTCACCTGTCGGCCGGACTGCCCCCCATGATCAGGGTGCATGGTGATATCAGGCGCATCAATCTGCCGCCAATGGATCACAAGGATGTCCACGCCATGATCTATGACATCATGAACGACGGTCAGCGCAAGTTCTACGAGGAAAACCTCGAATGCGACTTCTCGTTCGCGATCCCGAATCTGGCGCGCTTCCGTGTCAACGCCTTCGTACAGAACCGCGGAGCGGGCGCCGTGATGCGGACCATTCCATCCAAGGTATTGACCCTGGAAGAGTTGAAGGCTCCTGCGATTTTCAAGGAAATCGCCCAGTACCCGCGCGGCGTGGTGCTGGTGACCGGCCCGACCGGCTCGGGCAAATCCACCACGCTCGCGGCGATGGTCAACCACAAGAACGAGAGCGAAGAAGGCCACATCCTCACCATCGAGGATCCGATCGAGTTCGTGCACGATTCGAAAAAGTGCCTGATCAACCAGCGTGAGGTCGGGCCGCACACGCTGTCGTTCTCCAACGCCTTGAGAAGCGCGCTGCGGGAGGACCCGGACGTGATCCTCGTGGGCGAGATGCGCGACCTGGAAACCATCCGTCTGGCCCTGTCCGGCGCGGAAACGGGCCACCTGGTGTTTGGCACGCTGCACACTTCTTCGGCGGCGAAGACCATCGACCGGATCGTGGACGTGTTCCCGGCGGCGGAGAAGGAAATGATCCGCTCCATGATCTCAGAGTCGATCCGCGCCATCATTTCGCAGTCCCTGCTCAAGACCAAGGATGGCCATGGCCGCTGCGCGGCGCATGAAATCATGGTCGGCACGCCGGCGATCCGCAACCTGATCCGCGAAAACAAGATCGCGCAGATGTACTCGTCGATCCAGACCGGCGCGCAGCTGGGCATGCAG
>JANOGH010000172.1:0-2456 GCA_031414075.1 Betaproteobacteria bacterium
CATGTTGGACGGCTCGCTGTGTGCGCTGGGCGGCATGACGCCGTTCCCGGTGCAGAGCGCACTGAAGCATTTCCCGAACGATTTTCGCGCGGCGCCCAAACGCAAGGTAGCGTGAGCGACGCAGCCCAGTAGAGGAGACCACGATGTCCCTGCAAACCACCCCCGATTACGGTACCCCGAAGCGGCTATCGGAGAAGCTCATCACGCTGGAGATCGACGGCGTCGAAGTTTCCGTCCCGGAGGGCACCTCGGTAATGAGCGCGGCGGTCGACGCCGGCATACGGGTGCCCAAGCTGTGTGCGACGGACAGTCTCGAGGCATTCGGTTCCTGCCGCCTTTGTTTGGTCGAGATCGAAGGCCGCAAAGGCTATCCCGCTTCCTGTACCACCACGGTCGCGCCGGGCATGAAGGTGCGTACGGAAACGCCGAAGCTCGCGGACCTGCGGCGCGGTGTGATGGAGTTGTACATTTCCGACCATCCGCTCGACTGCCTGACCTGTTCCGCGAATGGCGACTGCGAGCTGCAGGACATGGCCGGCGTGGTCGGCCTGCGCGAAGTGCGCTATGGCTACGAAGGCGAGAATCACCTGAAAGCCGAGAAGGACAACTCCAATCCTTACTTCAGCTTCGATCCGAGCAAGTGCATCGTCTGCTCGCGCTGTGTGCGTGCCTGCGAGGAAGTGCAGGGGACGTTCGCGCTGACCATCGACGGAAGAGGATTCGCTTCCATGGTCTCGCCGAGCGAAAACCAGCCTTTCATGGAATCGGAATGCGTCTCCTGCGGCGCCTGCGTGCAAGCCTGCCCGACCGCGACCCTGATGGAAAAATCCGTCATCGACAAAGGCCAGGCGGATCACAGTATCACCACCACCTGTGCCTACTGCGGCGTGGGCTGCTCTTTCCGCGCGGAAATGAAGGGCGCGGAAGTAGTGCGCATGGTGCCGAACAAGGATGGCAAGGCCAATCACGGGCATTCCTGCATCAAAGGACGCTTCGCCTTCGGCTACGCCACGCATCCGGATCGCATCGCCAAACCGATGATCCGCAGCCAGATCACTGACCCCTGGCGCGAAGTCTCCTGGGACGAGGCGATCGGCCATGCCGCGTCGGAATTCAAACGCATCCAGGGGAAATACGGCCGTGACTCGGTCGGCGGAATCACGTCCTCACGTTGCACCAACGAAGAAACCTACCTGGTGCAGAAGATGGTGCGCGCCGCGTTCGGCAACAACAACGTCGATACCTGCGCGCGCGTGTGCCATTCTCCGACCGGTTACGGACTGAAGACCACGCTCGGCGAATCCGCCGGAACGCAGGACTTCGATTCCGTCATGAAGTCGGACGTGATCATGGTGATCGGCGCCAATCCGACCGACGGCCATCCGGTGTTCGCGTCGCTCATGAAACGCCGTTTGCGCGAAGGCGCCAAGCTGATCATTGCTGATCCGCGCACCATCGACATGGTGCGGACGCCGCACATCGAAGCGTCCTATCACCTGCAACTGCGCCCGGGAACCAATGTCGCACTGATCAATTCGCTCGCCCATGTGGTCGTGACCGAGGGATTGGTGAAGGACGATTTTGTCGCGGCGCGCTGCGACGTGAAGGAATTCGGCAAGTGGAAAGCGTTCATTGCCGAATCGCGCAATTCGCCGGAGGAGATGGAAAAAGTCACCGGTGTTCCCGCCGAACAGGTCCGTGGCGCCGCGCGCCTGTTCGCTATGGGCGGCAACTCAGCCATCTACTACGGACTGGGCGTCACCGAGCACAGCCAGGGTTCGACCATGGTGATGGGCATTGCCAATCTCGCCATGGCGACCGGGAACCTTGGCCGCGAGGGCGTGGGGGTGAATCCGCTGCGCGGTCAGAATAACGTGCAGGGTTCCTGCGACATGGGTTCGTTCCCGCATGAATTACCCGGCTATCGCCACGTTTCCGACGACAAGGTTCGTGCCCAGTTCGAAAAATTATGGGGTGTAAAACTCGACAACGAACCGGGCCTGCGCATTCCCAACATGTTCGATGCGTCGATCGACGGCAGCTTCAAGGGCTTGTACATCCAGGGCGAGGACATCGCCCAGTCGGATCCGGATACCCAGCACGTCACCCATGCGCTGGAGTCGCTGGAATGCGTGGTCGTGCAGGACATCTTTCTCAACGAGACGGCTAAATTCGCGCACGTATTCCTGCCGGGCTCTTCGTTCCTGGAGAAGAACGGCACCTTTACCAATGCCGAGCGGCGCATCTCGCGCGTGCGCAAGGTGATGCCGCCACTGGCCGGCAAGGAAGACTGGGAAGTCACGGTTGCGCTGTCCAACGCGCTTGGATATCCGATGAAGTACAAGCATCCTTCCGAAATCATGGACGAGATCGCGCAGCTCACGCCCACGTTCACCGGGGTGAGCTACGACAGGATCGATGAGCTGTAGAGCATCCAGTGGCCGTGCAATGAGAAG
>JANOGH010000173.1:0-8597 GCA_031414075.1 Betaproteobacteria bacterium
CCGGGCATCCGAGTTACGTGATGAGTTCGTCGTTCGCCAATCAGACCATCGCCCAGATCGAGTTGTTCGCTAATACCGGGAAATATTCGGTCGGCGTCTACACCTTACCCAAGCATCTCGACGAAAAAGTGGCGCGCCTGCAACTGAAGAAACTCAATGCGCAACTGACTGAACTGACGGATACCCAGGCCACCTATATCGGTGTCGACAAGAAAGGGCCTTATAAGGCGGATCACTATCGTTACTGAGCGGCTTTGCTGCTCAGTAACGAGTGACGGGTGACAAATAGCAAGTGACAGGTGACAGGTGACGGGTGACCGGTACAACTTCATCCAAGCTGACGGGGCATCGCGATTTGCGGGTGTGGCAGGACGCGATGACCCTGGTCAGGAAAATCTACGTCGTCACCCGAAATTTTCCGAAAGACGAACAGTATGGTTTGATCTCGCAGCTCAGACGAGCGGCTGTTTCCGAGCCTTCCAATATTGCGGAAGGAGCTGCGAGGACCAGCAAACGGGAGTTTGCACAATTTCTGTCGGTGGCACGAGGCTCTCTTGCTGAGGTTGAAACGCAGATTCTTATTGCTAAAGACCTGGGCTATCTGATGGAAGACGAAGCCATGCTCGCTTCTGTTTCAGCCTTGCTGCGTTCGATCTCCGCGCTCATGAAGTCGCTTGAGAAATAGGTATTATTGTGCGTTCCGTAATTGATGACAGTTGAAACGCTCAATCCCTCACCCCGGCCCTCTCCCGGAGGGAGAGGGTGAAGGTTGATCTAATTCACTGTTGTGAATTAGGGAAAGATCAATAGTACATGTCACTCGTCACCGGTCACTCGTCACCGACTTTCAGCTTCGAATTCTTTCCGCCGAAAACGCCGGAAGGCAAGGCGAAATTGCGTGCCGCCTGGCAGCAACTGGCGCAATTGAAGCCGCGTTTTTTTTCCGTGACCTTCGGGGCTGGCGGATCCACGCAGCAAGGCACGCTGGACACCGTGCTGGAAATTCGCGCCGCGGGACATAACGCTGCGCCGCATATTTCCTGCGTGGCGTCGAGCAAAGCGGAAATCGCGGCCACGTTGTCGCGCTACCGGGAAAGCGGCATTCGTCATGTCGTTGCGCTCCGCGGCGACATGCCATCCGGATTGGCTTCCAGTGGCGAGCTCAGGTATGCGAACGAGCTGGTGACGTTCATTCGTGAGACGACAGGCGACTGGTTCGAGATCGAGGTGGCCTGCTACCCGGAATACCATCCGCAAACCCGCAACGCTGCCGACGAACTGAAGAACTTCAAACGCAAGATCGACGCCGGCGCCAACTCGGCCATAACGCAGTATTTCTACAATTCAGATGCCTATTTTCGGTTCGTCGACGAATGCATGGCTGCCGGGATTGCCGTCCCTATCGTGCCGGGCATCATGCCGATCGGCAATTTTTCCCAACTGGCCCGCTTTTCGGATGCCTGCGGCGCGGAGATCCCGCGCTGGATGCGCATCAAGCTGGAGGGCTATCGCGACGACGCGGCGTCGATCCGCGCTTTCGGCCTAGATGTGGTGACCGCTCTATGCGAAAAGCTGCTCGAAGCCGGCGCCCCGGGATTGCATTTCTACACCCTGAACCAGGCGGGACCGGCCAGTACCATCTGGCAGCGCCTCGGTTTGTAGGTTAGGGGTGAGGAGTTAAGAGCGAAGCTCTCACCGCAGGGCGCTCAGTACGGTTTTCAGCTGTCAAGCGACAGCGCGCACCGGCTGCACGCGCGACGGATGAGCGGCGTAGGCGTGATAGGCAGCGGCTTCCGCTTCGCCGAATCTGATGTTCACGCCCATGTCGGTGAACACGGTTTCCAGCGCGCACAGGCTGAGCATCACGTTCTCCATCTTGCAGGAATAACCCATGAGGCCGAAGCGCCAGATCTTGCCGGCGAGCTCGCCCAGTCCGGCGCCGATCTCCAGGTTGTAATCCAACAGCAGGCGGCGGCGCACTTCCTTCTCATCGATACCCTGCGCCACGCTCACCGCATTCATCTGCGGCAGCCGATAGGCTTCTTCCACCAGATACTTCAAGCCCAGCGTCTCCAGGCCGGCTTTCAGCGCCAGGTGATTGCGCTGATGGCGGGCCCACGCATTCTCCAGGCCTTCTTCGCGCAGCATGAGCAACGATTCGTGCAAGGCGTAGAGTGAATTTGTCGGCGCGGTGTGGTGATAGGTGCGCGTCGTGGCGCCCCAGTAGCCGAGCAGGAGATTCATGTCCATGAACCAGCTGTGTACTTTGTCCGCGCGGGTTTTTACCCGTTCCACGACGCGCTCATTGAAGGAAATCGGCGACAGACCGGGGGTGCAGGACAGGCATTTCTGGCTGGCGGAATAAACCGCATCGATGCCCCATTCGTCGACGAGTACGGGCGTACCGCCCAGCGACGTCACCGCGTCCATGATGGTGAGCGCGCCGTGCTTGTGGGCGATCTCGGCCAGCGTCTTCGCGTCCGAGGCGACACCGGTCGAGGTTTCCGCGTGCACGAAGGCGAGAATCTTGGCATCCGGGTTGGCCTTGAACGCATCTTCCACTTTCTGCGGACAGACCGGGGTGCCCCAGCGGTCTTCCACCACCACGGCGACGCCGCCGCAGCGCTCGACGTTTTCGATCATGCGGCCGCCGAATACTCCATTGCGACAGACGATAACCTTGTCGCCCGGGCTGACCATGTTGACGAAGCACATCTCCATGCCGACCGAGCCGGGGCCGGAGACGGGGAAAGTCAGCGCATTGTTGGTCTGGAAAGCGTAGCGCAGCAGTTCCTTGAGTTCTTCCATCATCTCGACAAACACCGGGTCGAGGTAGCCGATGGTCGGCTTGCCCATCGCCGAGAACACGCGTGGATGGATTTCCGAGGGACCGGGTCCCATCAGGTGGCGCTGCGGCGGGTAAAAGGAATTGATCTTTTTCTTCGGAGCGTAATCTTGGCTGGACATGGTTTTCCCCGACAGCAGGATTGAGGTCTGAAACGCGGGCTGACCCGCGCAAGAAGACGCGCAGTGTACAAGACCCGGGGGAAACCGGCCAAGCCGGCCTGTGCAAAGAACAGGCAGACCGGTCGCGTACCGCGGCATTGGCTCACGCTTCAAGGCAGGCCCAGTCTGGTCTGCAGCGACTATCCAGACTCAGATCAGGCTTCGCTCGTCGCAACAGCCAGCGCTCACTCTAGTTGGCCGATTTGACTGCAGGAAACTGGATCAGACGTGCGGAGAAGTCCTCATCGTCGAACGCAATGTCGCCATCCTTGTAGGCTTCGGGCTGGGTCTTGAGATTGGCGAAATCGAATTGCCGCGGGTCGAGCAGGTGGGAAGGGGAGGCCCGCTGCAAGCTGGCGAACATGGTTTCGAGGCGGCCGGGGAATTTCTTTTCCCACTCCTGCAGCATGTTTTTCACCACCTGGCGTTGCAGATTGTCCTGCGAGCCGCACAGGTTGCAGGGAATGATCGGGAATGCGCGCAACTTCGCGTATTCCTCGAGATCCGGTTCCCTGCAATAGGCGAGCGGGCGAATCACCATGTGCTGGCCGTCGTCGCTGACCAGCTTCGGCGGCATCGCCTTCAGCCGCCCGCCGTAAAACAGGTTCAAAAAGAAAGTTTCGAGGATGTCGTCGCGGTGGTGGCCGAGCGCGATCTTGCTGGCGCCGATTTCCCTGGCGGCACGATACAGCGCGCCACGCCGCAGTCGGGAGCACAGCGAGCACATGGTCTTGCCTTCGGGGATGACGCGCTTGACTACGCTGTAAGTGTCCTGCTCGATGATGCGAAACGGCACGCCGAGCGAAGTCAGGTAATCCGGCAGGACCTCAGCTGGAAAGCCGGGATGCTTCTGGTCGAGATTCACCGCCACGATGTCGAAGTTGATCGGCGCGTGGCTTTTCAACGACAGCAGGACATCGAGCAGCGCGTAGCTGTCCTTGCCGCCGGACAGGCAGACCATGACCTTGTCGCCATCGTGAATCATGTCGAAATCGGCAATGGCTTCCCCCACCTGGCGGCGCAGCCGCTTGGCGAGCTTGTTGCCCTCGTAGACCTGTTGCTGCAGTGTCGCCATTTATCTGGTTCGGAAAATCTCGAAACCCACGGATTCGCAATCCGGATACACATCCAGTTTTTCGCTGGAGACCCGGGCCGCCAGAACACCCGGCCTCGCCAGGCAGATTGCCAGAATATTCTCGCAGAACGTTTCCTGCAGGTTGAAGTGGCCGCTGCCGGCCAGCGCAGCGATTTCCCTGCGCACGAAGTCATAGTCTACCGTTTCGTCGATATGATCGCGCTCCACCCTGCCGTCGGGATCGATATAAAGGTCCACATTCACGATGACCCTTTGTCTGGCCTGCTTCTCGAAATCGTGAATGCCGATGGAGAGTCGGGTCTCGAAGTTTTTCAGGAAGATCCGGCGTGCGCGGCCCAGTCCGGTCGCCACGGTCATGTCCGGCGAAGTTCGCGGGTTCCGAAAGCGGGCGGTCATCGATTGTTTCCGGTTTCGAACTGGACATCGCGACGCGATGGCCACAAGTGCTGGCCGCCATCGACCACGATCGTCGTGCCGGTCAGCGCCCGGGCGTTAACCACGAAGCGCACCGTGTCGGCGATGTCTTCCACGTTCGAGCTGCGTCCGAGGGGCGCCATGCCATGGGCGCGGGCGAAACCGTCCGCGGTTTGCGCTGCGCTCACCAGCGTGATGCCGGGCGCCACGCCGCATACACTCACTTTCGGCGCCAATGCCATCGCGAGCACGCGCGTCGCCCCCTCGAGGCCGATCTTGGCGATGGTATAGGAAAGGAAATCCGGATTCAGGTTGAACACTTTCTGATCCAGCAAATTCACGATGCAACCGGTGGCGCCGTCGGGAATCCGCGCCGCAAACGCTTTGGCGAGCAACAGCGGCGCACGCAGGTTGATATCCATGTGCCGCTGCCATTTTTCGGCGTCGAGACTTGCCAGATCGTCGTACTCGAACAGGGCGGCGTTGTTTACCAGGCAGGTTACCGTGCCCAGCGCGCGCTCGCATGCGGCGATCAGGCCCGATAGCTGGCCTGCGTTTGCGAGGTCACAACGAACCGCGACTGCTGTTACGCCGAGCGCCGAAATTTGAGTTGCCAATGCCTCGGTCTCGGCCTGCGAACGGTGAAAGTGTAGTGCCAGATCCCAACCATCCGCCCCAAGTCCGAGCGCGATCGCTCGGCCTATGCGTTTGCCGGCCCCGGTAACCAAGGCCACCCGACGATCGTTTCTCGCCCGATTCATGTTTTGCATTCTTGCCCGACTTGGGTTGCGCCAACCAGCGCAGCTGTTGTTGAATGGGAATTGTAGCCCAACCACCCCACGTTTCCCCCTTGCCAACTATCCTGCGTGGCCCAGACCTGCCGGAACCGTCCGCTGATGCACGCCGCCACAGCGATCGGATGAGCCAGACCATCCACCAGGAAATCGATACTACCGGTGGCTGGATCGGCTTTGCACGCTTCATGGAATTGGCACTGTATGCTCCCGGCCTGGGCTATTACGTTGCCGGCGCCCACAAGCTTGGCGGGGAGGGCGATTTCGTGACTGCCCCGGAAATCTCGCCGCTGTTCGGAAGGACGCTGGCACGGCAGATCGCGCAGTTGCTTGAATGCAGCGCCGGCCACGTGCTGGAACTGGGCGCGGGTTCCGGCACGATGGCAGCAGATGTGCTCGGCGAATTGCAAAATGTCGATCGCCTTCCTCAGCGCTACCTGATCCTGGAAACCAGTCCGCAGCTCGTAGAGCGCCAGCAGCGCACGCTGCAACAACGACACCCCGCGCTGAAAGACCGCATCGAATGGATCAGCGCATTGCCGGCAGGTTTCAAAGGCATCGTGATTGCGAACGAAGTGCTGGACGCGTTGCCAACGCATCTCGTCGTCTGGCGCCGGGGCGGGATATACGAACGCGGCGTGAGCTGGAAGGATCGCTTTATCTGGGCGGATCGACCCCTGCCACTGGGCGCGTTGCGCAGCGCAGCCGAAGCGATCGGCGCCGAGGCCGACTATGTAAGTGAAATTTCACTGGTCGTGCCGGCCCTCGTCCGCAGTCTGTCGGCAACCCTGCGCAAGGGCGCGCTGCTGCTGATCGATTATGGTTTCGGCCGGCGTGAGTACTACCATCCGCAACGTGTACAGGGCACGCTGATGTGCCACTACCGGCATCGCGCGCACGACGATCCGTTTTTTCTGCCCGGCCTGCAGGATCTGACCGCTCACGTCGACTTTACTGCCGTGGCGGAAGCTGGTATCGAAACCGGACTGAAATTGCTTGGCTATGCCACGCAGGCGCAGTTCCTTGTCAACAGCGGAATCACCCAACTGCTGGAAGGCCACTCGGGGGACGCGACAACATCCCGATTCGCGCTCATCGCGGGCGCGCAGAAACTGCTGTCACCCGCCGAAATGGGCGAGCTGTTCAAGGTAATTGCGCTGGGACGTGGCATCGATAGTCCGCTGATCGGCTTTGCTTCTGGCGACAAATCGCGCCTGCTTTGAGGAATCAAGCGAAAAGCATTCAACTTGCTTTTGCTTTTCCTTCGTGTACCTTCGTGTTCTCCGTGTTAACAGCTTTTGACTTTTCAGGTCAGTAATTCAAGTGCATATCCACATCCTGGGCATCTGCGGCACCTTCATGGGCGGAATAGCCGTGATCGCCACACAGGCCGGGCACAAAGTGACCGGCTGCGACGCCAACGTCTATCCGCCGATGAGCATCCAGCTCCAGGCGCAGGGGATCGAACTGATCGAGGGTTTCGACCCTGGACAGATCGACCTGAAGCCGGATCTGTTCGTGATCGGCAATGTTGTCGCGCGCGGCAATCCGCTGATCGAAGAGATCCTGAATCGCGGCCTGGCGTTCACGTCCGGGCCGCAGTGGCTGTATGAAAACCTGCTGCGGGGAAAATGGGTACTCGCGGTGGCGGGTACTCACGGCAAGACCACGGCGACCTCGATGCTGGCCTGGATACTCGAACACGCGGGATTGAATCCCGGCTTCCTCATCGGCGGCGTACCCCTCAATTTCGGCATTTCTGCCCGCGCGACCGATTCGTCGTTCTTCGTGATCGAAGCGGACGAATACGACACCGCGTTCTTCGACAAGCGCTCGAAGTTTGTTCATTACATGCCCCGCACCGCGATTCTGAACAATCTGGAATTCGATCATGCGGACATTTTCCCGGACCTCGCTGCGATCGAGCTCCAGTTCCATCATCTCGTTCGCACCGTGCCCGGCAACGGGTTGATCATCGCCAACGCTCGCGAGCAGAGCATGCGGCGCGTGCTGGCCAGGGGCAACTGGAGCAAGGTCGAGTGGCTTGGTGTCGAGGAAGGCTGGACCGCCAAGCCGCGTGACGAGCATGCGTTCGACGTGTTCTTCGAAGGCGGACCGCGCGGCACGGTGAACTGGGAACTGCTCGGCGAGCATAACCGCAGCAACGCGCTGGCGGCGCTGGCGGCTGCACGCCATGCGGGCGTGCCGGTCACGAAGGGAATAGACGCCCTGGCCGAATTCAGGAATGTGAAGCGCCGGCTGGAAGTGCGCGGCACGGTGAACGGCATCACGGTGTACGACGATTTCGCGCATCATCCGACCGCGATCGAAACCACAATCGCCGGTCTGCGCAGCAAGGTGCGCGGCGCGCGCATCCTGGCAGTGCTCGAGCCGCGCTCGAACACCATGAAGATGGGCGTGATGAAGGACGCGTTAGCGGGAAGTCTCGCCGGCGCCGATCTGGTGTTCTGCTACACCAGCGGCCTCGGCTGGGATGCGCGGCCCGTGCTGGCGTCGCTTGGCGTGAAATCGAAAACGTTCGACGAGCTCAAGGCGCTGGTCAGCGCCGTGGTCGGCGAGAGTCGAGAGGGTGACCATATTCTGGTGATGAGTAACGGCGACTTCGGCGGCGTCCACGCCAAGATTCTGGAGGCTCTCAAACCAAGTTCAACGGCGTAGACGCAGAGGACGCGGAGGAAAACCACAGAGAACGCGGAGGAACCAAGTACAAAGTTGCGATGAACTTCGGGGTTTCAGTTTACACGAGGCGCCCACCTTAGCATTGCCCCGTAACTCCAAAACTTTCCTCCGCGCCCTCTCTGTTCTTCCTCCGCGTTCTCTGCGTCGACGCTTTTGAATTTTTCTGTACGGTGTATCTAGCTAGCTATTCCAGAGGTTTTTGGGTACGAGGCAGTGCACGGACTTCCTCGACTCGGCAATATCGCCCAGCCGGGAACCCATGGTCAGGCTCATCAGCGAGTAGGCGTCGATGGCTGACATTTTTGTGCGTTCGCAAGCCCTCGGGCACAATACCGAGGCAACGGAACACCTTCATGTTCGTCTACATCCACGGCTTCAACAGCTCACCGTCCTCCCACAAATCGAACCAGTTGCGCGAGCGGCTCGCGGCACTCGGCCGCGAGAACGAATTCGCGTGCCCGGCTCTGCCGCACTGGCCGCGGGAAGCAATGGCGCTGCTCGAACACGAAGTGGCCGGCGTTGCAGCCGAAAAGGTCACCCTGGTCGGCAGTTCGCTGGGTGGATTCTATGCGACTTATCTCACCGAA
>JANOGH010000174.1:0-3503 GCA_031414075.1 Betaproteobacteria bacterium
GCACACGACTGCGACCACGCTCTCCCTGACTCGACTCCGCCCCAAGCTACGCCCGCCGGAGAGCCGAGTCCGGCCGGCTCCGCCGGTAACGAGTCCGCGCGCGACCCGATGGACGAGCTGGAGGCTACTGAGTTCTTGGTGGACAAATTACGTGGCACCAAGAATAACGCGGACTTCTTCGATTCTATGCGCAGGGGATGACCGGAGTATCGGGTACATACGCGCGCTACCCGCTCGAGCGTGACCCGTTAGCGACTTGTCGCCCGTTTGCGGGAACGCGAGACAGACTCGGCACACGACTGCGACCACGCTCTCCCTGACTCGACTCCGCCCCAAGCTACGCCCGCCGGAGAGCCGAGTCCGGCCGGCTTACGCCGGTAACGAGTCCGCGCGCGACCCCATGGACGAGTTGGAAGCGACCGAATTCCTCGTCGATAAGCTCCGTGGTACCAAGAACAATGCCGATTTCTTTGACTCCATGCGTCGCGGGTGACCGAGGGATGGGATAAATCGCGCGCTGCCCGCAAACGGCCGGCTGCGCCGGTAACGAGTCCGCGCGCGACCCCATGGACGAGTTGGAAGCTACGGAGTTTCTGGTCGATAAGTTAAGGGGTACGAAGAACAACGCTGACTTTTTTGACAGCATGCGTCGTGGTTAGTGGCGGGCATCCAGTGGCCAGCCAGCCCGCCGAGACGCAAAGCCTTGAAAGTTCAATAAGCGCCTCTATCTAGTTACCTGTCACCCGTCCCCGCCGTGCGGGCTTGCAAAGCCCTCGCGGCTTGGGGATAATCCGCCCCCTTCGGAAGCGCAAATCCCGCCTCCATCAGAAAGGAACCAAAATGAAACCTGAAATCCATCCCCAATATGCCGACATTGCAGTGACCTGCAGCTGCGGCAATACGTTCACTACGCGTTCCACGCTGGGAAAACCTCTGCACGTGGAAGTCTGCTCCGCCTGCCACCCGTTCTATACCGGCAAGCAGAAGATCATGGACACCGCGGGTCGCGTGGAGAAATTCCGCCAGAAGTACAGCAAGAAGACCGACGCGAAACCGGCTGCGGCCTGAACCTAGGGTGTAATCAGGAAAAGGCAGCTTCCGCTGCCTTTTCGCATTTTTGGGCCGATCCTTTTCCGCGGACGCGGATTAGAATAGCGAACATCAGGTTCATCCCCTTCCTCAAGGTCCACCCCCCCAAGAAAGCCAGCGCGGGAGCTGCATGACAGCCGGACGTTCCGCCTCCAGTTCATGACTTCCGGATAAGAACTATGCTCCGACCTGCCCATCTGCTGCGTAGCGAGACTATCGCGGCACATATCACCGAGAATCCGGTCACGCTGGCCGTCCTGCTCTGCATAGCGTGGATTCTCCCCGGGCTGGTCGGGCACGATCCCTGGAAACCCGACGAAGCATACACGTTTGGCATCGTCTATCAATTGCTGAAGGATGGCGACTGGGTCGTGCCTATGCTCGCCGGTGAGCCTTATCTGGCCAAGCCACCGTTGTTCTACCTGTCGGCTGCGCTGACCGGCACGCTGCTCGCACCCATGTTGCCGCTTCATGACGGCGCCCGCGTCGCCGCCGGCCTCTACATGGCACTGGCATTCCTGTTCATCGCGCTGAGCGCGAAGGAATTGTACGGCAGCAGCAAAAGCTGGGTTGCCGCGCTGATGCTGCTCGGCTGCGTTGGCTTGCTGCTGCATGGACATCAGTTGATCGCCGAAACCGCCTTGCTGGCCGGCTTGGCAATAGGCCTGTACGCCCTCGCAATCGCAGCCCGCCGGCCGCTGATCGCCGGATTATGGCTGGGGACGGGCCTCGGCATCTGCATCCTTGCCGAGGGACTGGTCGAACCGGTCATGCTCCTGCTCACGATGGCATTGCTGCCGCTCGTGTCATCCCACTGGCGCAGCAGACGGTACTTGCTCACCGTGGTTGTGGCTCTCGTGTTCGTAACACCGTGGGGCGTAGTCTGGCCGCTGCTGCTGGAGGCTCGATCACCGCGCCTGTTTGCGGAATGGTTCTGGATCGAGAACATGGAAAGGCTAAGAGGCATTTTCATTTTCAGGGCGGGCGAAGATTACTTCTATTACGCGAATGCTCTGCCCTGGTTTGCCTGGCCGGCATGGCCTTTCGCGCTATGGGGACTTTGGGTCGAAGGTCGTGCGGGATTGCAAAAACCCGGGATCGTTCTTCCCCTCACTGCATTTGCAGCCTTCTTCCTATTGCTCAGCGTCATCGGCGAGGGCCGCGCCGTAAACGGCATTTCGTTGCTGCTGCCGATCTCGCTGCTTGCGGTGGTGTCGTTCGAAACCCTGCAGCGCGGTGCCGCCAACCTTTACTACTGGTTCGCGATCATCCTGTTTACTTTCTTCGCCATCGTCAGCTGGTTCTACTGGATGGCAATCGACCTCGGCATACCGTCGCGACTGTGGAAGCACATGATGGACATGCAGCCGGCCTATCAGTCGGGTGGGCGCGCCTTTGTGGTGATACTGGCCGCGCTGTTCACTTTCGCCTGGCTCCTGCTGCTGTTCAACGTCAAGCGCCGGCCGGAGAGGCCCGTGATCACCTGGGCAGTCGGCATTACCATGCTATGGGCGCTGGTCGCGCTGCTGCTGGTCAGATACATCGATACCGGGAACACATACCGCGCCGTATTTACGCAGTTATCGCAGGCGGTACCGGCGTCGCACGGCTGCATCTACAGCCAGTCGCTGGGAAAACCGCAGCGGGCGATGCTGCATTACTTCGGGAATATCCTGACCGTGCGCCTTGAAAAACCGGGCAAGCGCCCCGATTGCGATCTGCTGATCATTCAAGACCAGTGGAAGTCACCAACCCAGGTCGGCGGATCCTGGAAACTGATCTGGGAAGGACGCCGTCCCGGCGACAAGTTCGAGCGCTTCCGGCTTTTTCGACAATCATGAACGATTCACTGCAACGATTTCTGCTGGAGAGCACGCCGGTTCGCGGCGAGATTGCGCACCTGGATGCCACCTGGCGTGCCGTGCTCGAACGGCGGACCTACCCGGCACCGCTGGAGCGGCTGCTTGGCGAGATGATGGCGGCTGCGGCGCTGTTGTCGGCGACGCTCAAGTTCGAAGGCTCGCTGATCATGCAGATGCAGGGCAGCGGGCCGGTGCAATTGCTGGTCGTCGAAGCGACCAGCGAACAGACGCTGCGCGCCACTGCCAAGTGGGATGGGGAACTTGCCCATGGCAACGTAACCGGGCTGCTGGGCGCGGGACGTTTCGTGATCTCTATCGTGCCGTCCAACGGCAAGCAGACCTATCAGGGCATCGTCAGCATCGAGGGCGAAAGCATTGCCCAGGTATTGGAGCACTACATGGCGAAATCCGAACAGCTGGAAACCCGCCTTTGGCTCGCCTCGGATTCGCGTCAGGCGGCAGGAATGCTGTTGCAGAAACTGCCGGCGACGCCGAGCGAAGATGCCGATGCCTGGGACCGTGCGACCCGCCTGGGCGAAACCATCAAGCCCG
>JANOGH010000175.1:0-4863 GCA_031414075.1 Betaproteobacteria bacterium
CGTTGGCCACGCCGACAATCGGCTTGTCGAAATCGCCATCCTTGAAGTCGACCGCGCGCAACATCGCACGGTTGGGCGAACGGGCGATGCCCGCGGTGATCAGTTTGCTGCGCCAGTTGTCTGCCATGCTTGCTCCTCTAGAGTCTTAGCTGCCGCGTCCTGCCCATCTGAAAGCTTTCCCAGGCAGCGAAGTCTGGCCGCGCGAAGGGGCGGCGTCTAATATATTATTTACCTGATTTTGATACTTTCTACGAATCGGATGGAACTACGCCACCTGCGCTACTTCGTTGCCGTCGCCGAGGAACTGCATTTCGGCCGCGCTGCGGAGAAACTGCATATTTCGCAGCCGCCGCTATCGATGCAGATCCGCGCGCTGGAGAACGAACTCGGCGTGACGCTGCTCAACCGCACCCAGCGCCATGTTTCGCTGACTCAGGCCGGCGCCGCCCTTCTCGGGGAGGCACGGCATATTCTGGCACGGGTCGAGCAGGCGGTGCTGACGACCAAGCAGGCGGGTCGCGGCGAGATCGGGGAGCTTGCCATCGGCTTCATCAGCGTGGCGGACTACAACGTGCTTCCGGTCGTGTTGCGCGAGTTCCGCCGCCGCTTCCCGCTGGTCAACCTCACCTTGCGGGAATCGACCACCGACGCGCAGATACGCGACTTGCTCGCCGGCCGGATCGACGTGGGTTTCGCGCTGCCCCCGATCAACGATCCGTCGCTCGAGTCGGTCTCCATTCTGCGCGAACCGCTGATTGCGGCGCTACCGGAAAAACATCCGTTGGCGCGCAAACCTGGCAAGCTCGCACTCGAAAAACTGAAGGACGCGCCGTTCATCCTGTTTCCGCGGACCAATGCCCCGGGCCTGTACGACGATGTCGTCAGTTGCTGCAGGGCGGCGGGCTTCAGCCCGCGGGTGGAGCAGGAGGCGATCCAGATGCAGACCATCGTCAGCCTGGTATCTGCCGAACTCGGGGTGGCCCTGATCCCGGCGTCGCTCACCAATCTGCAGCGCACCGGCGTGACCTACAAATCCTTGAAGGGCGGCAGTCCGCTCACGGAGGTTCATCTCGCCTGGCGACGCGGCAACGATCTGCCGGCGCTGCGAGTCTTTGTCGAGGTCGCCCTGCAAACGGCGAACGCCGCGAACACGCGGCGAAAAGGAAGGTCAACCAAATGAGCGACGCCGCCGTTGGCCGGCGCTCGGTATTTTTGCCGGACGAAGTGGCCACATTGGCGCTTGGCAACCGATTGGCGCGCGTGCTCGAGCCCGGGCTGTTCGTGGCGCTATCGGGAGATCTCGGCAGCGGTAAAACCACCCTGGCGCGAGGCATCCTGCACGGCATGGGCTACCAGGGAAAGGTAAAAAGCCCCACCTATACACTGGTTGAACTCTATAATCTTCCTGAGTTAGACTTATATCACTTTGATTTTTATCGGTTCAACGATCCACAAGAATGGCTGGACGCAGGCTTTAGGGACCACTTCGAGCCTCGCAACCTGTGTCTGGCGGAATGGCCGGAACGAGTGGGCGATCTGCTACCCGCGCCGGACATGAGAATATCGTTGGCCGTAGAAGCCAACGGCCGGCGCGCACGCATCGCCGCGGAAACGGAGCACGGAAAACGTTGTTTGGAACGCTTGCCAGATTGATTTTTCGAATTCACCGCCCACGAAGGTCCGACGGGTCCGGGAAACTGTCGCGGTGCGCCGTGGTCACGGCAAGCATGTTGGCGCTCTGGCAGATGCCGGCATTGGCCGCAACCCAGATCGCTTCGGCACGGGTGTGGCCCGCGCAGGAATATACCCGCCTGACGCTCGAATCCGACGCGCCGATCGTCTACAACATCTTCAGCGTCGGGACACCCGCGCGACTGGTCCTCGATCTGGAGGATGTTGAATTCAACGCCACACTCGAGCAGTTTCCGGCCAAGATTTCCCCTGCCGATCCTTATCTGAGCGGCGTACGCATCGGTCGCTTCAAGCCGGGCGTAGTGCGCTTGGTGCTGGATCTGAAAACACAGGTCAAGCCGCAGGTGTTCGTACTCAAACCGGTCGGCGAATACGGCCACCGTCTGGTGCTCGACGTCTATCCGCTGGTGGAGCCCGCCGACCCGGTAATGGCATTGCTCGACAAGCAGGACTCCCGACCCGCCGGCGCTTCGTCCACGGAAAGTCCCGGGAAATCCGAAAAAGCGGCGGCAAGCTTCAACGGCACGCCGGCGCCGGCTGGCAAGAAAGCGGCTGCCGATGTCGCTCGTCTGATCACTGTCGCAATCGATGCGGGCCACGGCGGCGAGGATCCCGGCGCCAAAGGCCGCAGCGGCACGCATGAAAAGCATGTCACGCTGGCGATCGCAAGGAAACTCAAGGCGCTGGTGGACGACGAGCCGAACATGCGCGGCATCCTCATCCGCGACGGCGACTATTTCATCCCGCTGGTCAATCGTGTAATCAAGGCACGCAAGGTCCAGGCCGATTTGTTTGTCTCGATCCATGCGGATGCCTACGTCAAACCGCATGCGCGCGGCTCGTCCGTGTTCGCGCTGTCGGAGAGCGGAGCCACTTCGGCCGCCGCGGGCTGGCTTGCAAGAAAAGAAAACGAGGCGGACCTGATCGGCGGCGCAAACATCGACGTGGCCGATCCGACGTTGAAACAGGTGCTGATCGACCTGTCGCAAACAGCGACCATCAACGACAGTCTGAAGCTCGCCAAAGCGGTACTGGGCGAGATAGGTGGCTTCAACGACTTGCACAAGGCTCACGTAGAACAAGCCGGCTTCGCGGTGCTCAAGGCGCCGGATATTCCTTCCATTCTGGTCGAAACCGCTTTCCTCACCAATCCCGAGGAGGAGAAAAAACTCAAGGACGACCGGTATCAGGACAAAATGGCGCAGGCAATCCTGGTGGGCATCAGAAAATACTTCTCCGCGAATCCGCCATTGGCACGTTCAAAGTTGGCGCAAAATTAGCTCTGTGCGCGCTACGAACGACATGGCATGCGGATTCGAGGTCGCCGTTCCCGCAAACGGGCGTACCGCTAACGAGTCCCGGCGCCACCCGCCATTGGCGCGCAGTAAGCTCGCGCAAAACTGAAGGATTGAGAAGTGGGGATCGAGGATTGGGTGAAGGGCCATGCCACCGCCAGCCGCTTGCGAAAAACCCGATCCTCAATCCCGACTCCTGAATTTGAAGATCACCGGAATTCTGTTGGCCGCGGGCAGCGGCAGCCGCTTTGGCGGGGGCAAGCTGGTCCATCCGTTGCCTGATGGCACACCGATAGGCGTCGCATCGCTGCGCAATTTGCGTCATGCACTCGAACATACGCTAGCGGTGGTGCGCAACGGCGACGATGCGCTGCGCAAAGTGCTGGAGGCGGAGGGCATCGCCGTGCGGATTTGCCCCGATGCCCATCTGGGCATGGCTCGTAGCCTGGTATACGGCATCGAGGCAAGCCGTAATGCGGACGGCTGGGTCATCGCCCTGGGAGATATGCCCTTCGTATTGCCGCAGACGATCAACGCGATTGTCGAACGCATCGTCCAATCCGGTCGCATCGCGATTCCGGCATATCGTGGCCAGCGCGGCCACCCGGTTGCGTTCGGACGCCGCTATCTGGACGAACTACTGAACCTCCAAGGCGACGAAGGCGCGCGCTCCGTGATCGGACGCCACCTCCACGACTTGGAAATCGTCGATTGCGACGATCGCGGCATCCTGCGTGACATCGATACAGCGGCCGACCTGGACAGGCCGGCCGATTGAGCTCAGTTCGGTCTCAGGACGATGGCCTTGAGATCACCATCCACAATGTAATTACCCCTTATCTGCGCAGCCTGCGACCTCAACTCGATCGAAATGCGCCCGGTGGCGTCCTTGTTCGGAGAGACTTCGAATGCCCCGGTGGCCGACAACAATCCGGAAGACAGCTTCATATTGCGGTACTGATAGCGGCCATTTGACAGAACCAGAGTCCCGCTGATTTCCTCGAAGCGGGTTGCTCCACCCTGTGTGACACCGCGTCCACCCGACTGCAGGGCACGCACCAAGTCCACGCCATCCAGGTCACCCTTCTTGATGTCGAAGGATCCATCGATCCTTGGCGAATCGAACAGCGTTGCCAGCCCCTGCGACGTCAGTGAGTATCGGAGCCTGGATTGCAGTTGTCCCGTCGACTTGGCTTCACGGGTAAACAACGCCATCAGCTCCTGCAGGCTGATGCGCTCGGTAGAGACCTCCCCATCCACCGACCATGGGCCACCCCAGTTTATGATCGCGCTGCCTTTGGCGGCACCGCCATAAAGCAGCGCCTCGAACTTCTCGACCCTGATCTGGTTGTGCGCAGCCACCGCCTTCAACGTCAAATCGTTAAATTCGATCTGGGGTCCCAGCGGCGGCACCCAGCCCTTTCCAGCGCTCATTGCGATATCGATCTGGTTGTCGTGAGGTTCGAGCTCCAGGCTCAACTTGCCGTCGGTAGTTGACAGCACGGCCTTCTGTATTGCGCCTTCCGGAGAAAGCTGCAGATCGGCGTCGAAAGGCGGCACGTTCGCAGTGCGGGACTCGAGCTTGATCGATTTGATCACAATGCGCTCGATCTGCATGTTCTTGTCGGCGACCGCCGCGTCCAGCCATTTGTGCAGCCGCGGCAATACCTCTTCCGCGACCGTTGCCGAATCCACCTCCACGCGACGGAGGATTTTTACGTCTCCGAACACCGATCCGAATTCCGGCAACAGCGAGATCTTGTCTATCTTCACGTCCTGGGTCGTACCCAGTTTGATGTTTTGAAGATTGATTCTAATAAACTAGCCTAATTGAAATTGTTATTATGGACAAAATAAATACAAAAAATCAAGAAAA
>JANOGH010000176.1:0-1501 GCA_031414075.1 Betaproteobacteria bacterium
CCTTTGAGTTTTATCGACGCTTTATCCCGTCACTCGTCACCTGTCACTTGTCACTGTATTAGTCACTCGTCACGGCCTTTCCCGCTATCCCGTGCCGGGCTTTGCTTCTAGAATTCACCTTCCGGCGCCTCTGCCAAGGCCGCTACCCGACGCCATGATGATATGAAGAATAGGGCGAATGCCCGCAAACTGCTTGCGCAGCGGGTGATTCCGGTTCTGAGGCTGGGCTCCCGGCGGGATGCCGAAACCGCAATCGATTGTCTGATTGAAGCCGGCTTCAGAACCGTGGAGGTGACGCTGACGACGCCGGGCGCGATCGAACTGATCGGGTCGCTGCGCCGGAGCAGCAACGCGGACTTCCTGGTCGGTGCCGGGACGGTCCTCGATCTTGGCAGCGCCCAGGCCTGTCTTGACGCGGGGGCCGACTATCTCGTCTCGCCCTGTCTGGTGCCGGGGATGGCGGCGTTGGCCAATGACGCGGGACGACTGGTGCTGACCGGCGCTTTCACGCCGGCCGAAGTGCTGGCCGCATGGCGCGAAGGCGCAACCATTGTCAAAGTCTTTCCTGCCTCGACCGGCGGGCCTTCCCATCTCGGTGCTCTGCACGCGGTTTTTCCGGATATTCCGCTGTGTCCGACCGGTGGCGTGTCGTCTTCGAATATGCTCGATTACTTCATGGCCGGAGCGGCGGTAGTCGGCATCGGCAACAATGTCATCGATCAGAAAGCGCTGGCGGCGGGCGATCGCAGCGGGGTCATCGCCCGTGCGCGCGGATTTCTCGAAATCGCGGCCACGGCGCCAGTGTGAGCGTGCCCGATATCGACGTCGTCTCCCTCGGCGAACCGCTCTACGAGTTCAGCCAGATGCCGCAGTCTCCCGGCCGGTATCTGCAGGGTTTTGGCGGCGACACCATGAACTGCGCGATCGCGTCCGCGCGCCTGGGCGCGCGTGTCGCGTATATCACCCGGCTCGGCGCTGATGAGTTCGGCCGCCAGTTTCTCCAACTTTGGCGCGACGAAGGACTGGACACTTCCGGTGTTGCCATCGATCCCGAAGCCCACACCGGGGTGTATTTCATTACGCACGGAGAGGCGGGCCATGTGTTCAGCTATCTGCGCAAAGGATCGGCCGCGAGCCGTCTGAGCGCAGCCAGCCTGCCGCTCGAATTGATCCGGCGCGCGAGGTATTTCCATACGTCGGGGATCAGCCAGGCGATCAGCGCAAGCGCGTGCGACGCGGTATATGCCGCGATCGAAGCCGCGAAGCGTGCAGGCGCGAAGTTCGTCTACGATTCCAATCTGAGGCTGCGGCTGTGGCCGCTCGCCCGCGCCAGGGAAGTGATCACGGCTACGCTGGCGCAAGCCGATTATTTCCTGCTCAGCATGGAAGACGCCGAAGCGCTCTGCGGCCTTCGCGATGCCGATGCGATCGTCGACTGGTGCCATCTCGCGGGTGCGGGGATCGTGGCACTCAAGCTCGGCGCGGATGGCGTCATCGGCAG
>JANOGH010000177.1:0-4028 GCA_031414075.1 Betaproteobacteria bacterium
TCCCCGATAGATTCATTCGGGGACAAGCTTCGCGGGGAAGACACATGTTCAGAGATTCCTTAGTTGAGCTTTACCGGATAGCACACAGTCCGGAAATCTTCGGTGGACGCTCCAGTTGAGCGCCGGTTGACCCGGTCGGCCCGCCGGTTGCACTCGCAACGGAAAACGTGGTAACACATCGACATCAGTTTGCGCTTTACGTGGAGCATTCCATCGCCAATCGATTGATGGCCGTCCGGTTGCGGGACATCTGAGCATGGCCCGCATGGCCGCATGGTTCGCCCAGGGCTTCGGAACCGGCGGCGGCCGCCGATTACCGACTTTTATAGCGCTTGCCATCGCTGTTGGAACAGTCGGCGCCATTCTTGTTCTGGTGCCGCAAGTCCGGTCACTCGAACAGAACCTCGGATTGGGCTGGTTGTTCCGGTTGCGTGGTCCGGTCGCAGCGCCCGAGGAAGTCGTCGTGGTGACGATCAGTCGCGAGGCGGCGGCAAACATTTCTTTGCCGCAGAACCCGGAGAAATTTCACCGCTGCACGGATATCAGGACCGGAACAAGGCCAGCTACTCATGTGAACCTTCCAACGCTGCCTGCGCGATGGCCGCGTTGCCTGCATGCGATGCTCGTCGACAAATTGGCCAGGGCCGGTGTCATGACCTTGGCTTTTGACGTGCTGTTCCGTACGCGCCCCCCGCTGCCGGGTCCTTCGGGCGACCTCAATGCCGAGCAGGATCTGCGGTTGGCTGCAGCCATGGCGCGGGCACACCGCGTGCTGATCGCCGGAAAACTTGAATCATTCAAGACCAGTCCGGCCGGCGCTACAGACGAATTGATCGAGATCAGCCCGCCCATTCGCGATGCTGCGCTCGGCATTGCGCCGCTTCCGATGATCAATCACGGCGGGCGCTTCGACGAGTTCATGGTGTTCACGGAAGGCGGCTCGGCGACGCCCAGCCTGCCGGCTCTTGCCATGCAGGTTTACTCGCTCGACGTGTACCGGGAATTTCTGGACCTGCTCGCGAAACTGGCGCCGGACCAGGCGCAGCTTCTGCCGGCAACGGTCGAGGAAGTCCGCAGCCTTGGACAGGTGCAGGCTACCTGCCTGCTGATCCGGCACCTGTTTGCCGGCACCCCCGGACTTGCTGCGCGAATGCAATCCGCCCTTTCTTCGCGCGAATTTGCCGGCCTGGATGCGGAGGTTCGGATGCGCGTTGGCAGGTTGGTCGCGCTTTACGCGGGTCCCGGCACGCGATTGCTCAACGTCTTCGGGCCACCCGGCACCATTCGCGCCTACGGCTACGATCAGGTGCTGGCATTCGACGAAAAGCAAACCGCCTCCGCCTTTCGCGACAAGATGGTTTTCGTCGGTTATGCGGAAACCCTCCTCCCGGAGCATATGGAGCACTTCGCCACGGTGTTCCCTTCTGCCGATGGTGTGGCGCTTAGCGGCGTTGAAATCGCCGCCACCGCCTTTGCCAATCTCCTGCACGGCACGAGCGTGCGTCCTGCAGGACTGCCGCTCTGGATGCTGATCACGTTTCTTGCGGGAACGGTCTCGACATTGCTCAGCCTGACCTTGCCGATCCGGCTTGCAATTCCGCTCGTGGGTCTGCTGGTCGCCGGTTATGCATGGGCCGCCCTGGGTCTGTTCACCGGGATGGATCTCTGGCTGCCGCTGTTGATGCCGGCCTGCTTCGTTACCCCGCTGGGCCTCGCAACCGGAATGACCTGGAACTACCGCATCGCCCGCCAGCAGCGCGAGTACATCCGCAATGCGTTCATCAAATTCGTGCCAAAGGAAGTCGTGGACGAACTGGTGCGAAACGCCGGCAACGTCGGCGCCACCCGGGAATCGCTCGAGTGTGCCTGTGTCGCAACGGACGCTGCGAATTTCACGTCCCTGGCCGAGGCCATGCATTCGGAGGAAGTCGCGGATTTTCTCAATCGCTATTTCGACATGCTGTTCCGGCCGGTCGCGCGGCACGGCGGCTTCGTGTCCGACATCGTGGGCGACGCCATGCTCGCAATCTGGCCGGATCGTTCCCCGGATACTCGTGGACATATGCTGAGCGCGCTAATCGAAATGCGCGAAGCGGCACGGCTGTTCAACGCGCAACCGACCTCGATCGGTTTGACCACCCGATTCGGCGTCGATTGGGGCCGCGTGACACTCACCATGGTTGGATCGCAGACACACTACGAATACCGCGCGGTCGGGGACACGGTCAACACGGCAGCTCGCATCCAGGAATTGAACAAGAAGCTCGGCACCCGGGTGCTGGTTTCCGCGCCGGCACTGGAAGGCGTGGAAGACTTCTTGCTGCGCGATGTCGGTCACTTTCTGCTGCGCGGCAAGGCGGTCCCGGTCCACGCATTCGAACTGATCGGCCCCCGGGACTCCGCCGACCCGGCCGATCTGGAAATGTGCGGGCGCTTTGCGGGTGCGCTCGCTTTACTGCGCACAGGCGCATCGGCAGAGGCCCTCGGCGCCTTCCGGAATCTGGCTGCCGACTTTCCGGGCGACGGCCCGGCGGCGTTCTACGTGCGCGCACTGGAATCCGGAACCCTGCTTTGCGGCGGTGCAATGAAGGTGGACTGACCCCCCCGACCGGACCGCCCGGGTGGCGCTTGCATTTGTCATGTCCTCCGGGATGTAAAGGCCAAATTCACATTGCGCTTCCGCAAAGAAGGGTCTATTTTTGCAGGCCGTAATAGATTTAAACCGCAGTCGACCGTCGTACCCGAAGTCTTTTAGCCTTGGAGGAGGGGGTAAAAGATGCAGAGGTTTCGTTGGATCGCGCTGCAGGGAAGTTCCCGGGGGTTTTTACCTCCCCTGCTGCTGTTTGTTTTTCTTATAACTACAAGCGGGATACCCGCTCTTGCCGCAGACGTTTCGGCCGCCTGCAGTTCTCCTGTTGCCCGCGTTGTTTCGATCCAGGGCTCGATAGAACTTCTCCGCGCTGGCCAGAACGACTGGTCCCGGGTCACTCGCCTGGACACCCCGCTGTGCGAGGGGGACCGGTTGCGCACCGGCGCGCTCAGCCGAGCGGCACTGTTCATTCAGCCGGAAACCCTGGTCCGGGTGGACCAGAACACCAGCATTTCGGTCAGCCAGTCCGCGGAGGAAACTCGAGTCGAGTTTACGCAGGAAGATATTGTTGCGGCATCGGCGACCGCGCACACCTGCGGCGCCGGCTACTTCATCACCCGGTTCCCACGCAAGTTCAAGGTCAATACACCGCATCTTAGTGCCGCGGTCGAAGGCACCGAGTTTCTGGTGGCGATGCGCTGCGAGAGCACCGAGCTATCGGTATTCGAGGGCAAGGTCCTGGCCGCAAGCGCGGGCGTCAATGTATTTCCGTCTCAATCGGTGGTCAGCGGCCAAACGCTAACGGTCGGCGGCACTGAACCTCCCGCCATCAAACTCCAACTCAAGCCGGCGGACGCAGTCCAGTGGACGCTCTACTATCCGCCGATCACCCCTGCCGGCGTCGTGCCGGCCGAGGACTGCCGGGTCGTCGCACAGGACAACCGCGTGTCATGCCTCATCGCGCGGGCCGAGCAACTGCTGCGCGCCGGCCGCGTGGAAGAAGCGCAGGCGAATATCGGCGACGCACTCGCCGCCGCTCCGTACAGCAGTGATGCCAAGGCGCTTTCCTCCATCATCAGCCTCGTCGGGAACGAAAAAGCGGAAGCTTTGCGCCTGGCAAAGGAAGCGGTCGAAGCAACCGCCAATTCCGCCCCCGCATGGCTGGCCCTGTCGTACGCGCAGCAAGCCGACTTCAATCTCGAAGCGTCGCGCACCAGCGCCCAGCGCGCCATGGAACTCACACCATCGAGTGCGCTGGCCCTTGCCCGTGTCGCCGAATTGCAACTGTCTCTTGGCTGGATTCGCGAAGCGGAAAAGACCGCGCAGCAGGCAGTCGCAGCCAACCCTTCGGAAAGCCGCGCCCACATGATTCTTGGCTTCGTGCATTTGGCGCAGATCAATGTGAAGGAAGCGCGGGCGGATTTCGGTCGAGCGATTG
>JANOGH010000178.1:0-1897 GCA_031414075.1 Betaproteobacteria bacterium
AATCGAGACCTAAAGCCTCGTGCCTCGCGCCTAGAGCCTAGTGCCTCTCCCCTCAGCAGCCCGCCCGTGGTATTGTCGCGCTGCCGGAGTGGGTCGAATCGCTTCAGGCAATGTTCAAATCGAGGAGCTATGAGCATAAAGTTTCGCAGCAAAGAGTTGTCTCCCGCGGAAGCGTCGTTCCTGAAATGGCAGTACGGTTTTGACGAAGAGGACGAGCCGTTCGAGCGAGCGTTGTGGCAGGCCATCATGCGGGCTTGGGATGCCGATACCGCGTCGGCGGCAGGCACACGCCATCTCGAACGCCTCGGCTGCGGCGATGCCTATCCTGAGGAAGTGGCGTTGTACACGAGTTTCAAGTCCGAAGGCAGCGACGCGGTCTGGAACAAGTTGATCCGCCGCGCCGGCCTGTCCGATCGCCGCACGGCCAAAGTCGATACGTCGATCGATCGCCGCCGCCGCGCCGCCAGCCGGGCCTGAACGCGCGTTCACTTTCGTTTTGCGGTTCGCAGGTCCACCTGCGGCCGTCGGTCTGTCCTTTTCCCTCCTTTTCTTGCGACTTTTGCCGATCCGCAGTATTCCTGACACGCCATGACACCGATTCTGGGTGCCGGACCGCGTTTCGTCAGTACCGGTGAAGCGCTTGCCGATTTGATCCGCCAGGAAGACGGCTATTGGCTGGCGCGCGCCGGCGGCGCGCCATGGAATGTGGCGCGTGTCATGGCGGGCTTCGGCATTTCGAGTGCGTTTGCCGGCAGCGTCAGCCGCGACAACTTCGGCGACGAGATCGTCACGCTCTCCCGCAAGGCCGGACTGGACATGCGCTTCCTGCAACAGTACGACAAACCCCCGCTGCTGGCGATCGTTCATGAAACCTCCGCGCCGCGGTATTACTTCATCGGCGCGGACAGCGCCGACCTCGCCTTCGATCCGCAACTGCTGCCCCGGGATTGGCTCCGGTCGGCCGAATGGGTGCACTGCGGCGGCATCAGCCTTGCGCGCGAACCGCTGTGCAGCAGGCTGATCGGCCTGCTGGAAGGCGCGAAGGCGGCCGGCCTGCGCGTGAGCTTCGATCCGAATTTCCGCAATCTGATGACCCCCGCTTACGACGCGACTCTTGTGCGCGTCGCGCGCCTGGCGGATGTGATCAAGGTTTCCGATGAGGATTTGCGCGGGCTGTTCCGCACCCCGGATGCGCAGAGCGCATTGGCGCGGCTCAAGGCACTCAATCCACAGGCGGTCGTTCTCGTCACGCTCGGTGCCGAAGGCGCGGAATTGCATGCGGACGGAAAGCGCTTGCGCCAAGCCTCCCCGCCAGTTGAAATCGCCGATACCGTCGGCGCGGGCGATGCCAGCATCGGCGGCTTGCTCTACGGTCTGATGAACCGACCCGATGCCGGCTGGCCGGCGCATTTGCGCCGCGCGGTGGCCGCCGGCGCAGCGGCCTGTCTGCAACCTGGCGCCGCGCCGCCCACGCTCGCCACTGTCGAAAAAATTCTCGCGACCATGGAGCAACCTCGGACAATGGACTGAGGACGAAAGTGCTCGACTTCCGCGACCCCAACTTCCTGCTCGATCATATTCGCCACACGATGGCGTTTTACCATCCGCGGGCGATCGATCCGCATGGCGGGTTCTTTCATTTTTTCCGCGACGACGGCAGCGTCTACGACACAAAGACCCGCCACCTGGTCAGCAGCACGCGATTTGTTTTCAACTATGCGATAGCGACAAATATTTCTGGGTGCAGGCCGAAGCGCTCGCGGCAGCAGCGCTGCTGGCAAAGCGCACCGGCGACGACAAGTACTGGCAGTGGTACCAGCGCATCTGGGACTACAGCTGGCGGCACTAGTCGTCGTCCGACCGCACCTCCTGGTTGGGCACATAGTAACGGTTCACG
>JANOGH010000179.1:0-4600 GCA_031414075.1 Betaproteobacteria bacterium
GACGGCATTGGCACAGCGATCCGTATCGACGACGAAATCTATCTCGCCGCGCAGCGCGTGGCCGGCGCAGAGCGCCGTTCGATTCCGCAGCAGATCGAGTTCTGGGCGCTGGTCGGCAAGACGGCTCTGGAAAACCCCGATCTGCCGGTCGACTTCGTGCGCGAGCTGTTGATCAGCAAACACACCGACCGGGCACTCGCCGAGCCGTTCGATCTCAAGCCGGCGAAGAAGGCGGCGTCCAAAGCGCGCCCGCCACGCCGACACCGCTGACGTTGCCGTACTTGCCATGGCTGAAGTCGCCATACTGCAAATGCCCGCGTTCAAGCGGGTATACAAAAAGCTCGCCGCCAGCCACCAAGCCGTGGTGGATGACGCGGTGCGCACGATCGTCGCCAATCCAGAGATCGGCGAGGCGAAAAAGGGCGACCTGGCCGGCGTATACGTCCACAAATTTCCGCTCAACCGCCAGCAGATGCTGCTTGCCTATGAATGGAATCCGAATACGCGGGTGTTGCTCTTGCTCGGCAGCCACGAGAATTTTTATCGTGATCTCAAGCGTGGTTGACCGCAGCATCGCGCCGCCTGAAATGGCAGCGGAAGTCCAGGACCTCTACGAGCGCATTGTCGGAGTAGGTGTTGGGCAGGTCCTGAGTGATCACAGCCAGCGGCTGATCAACGCTGTAACCGCGCGACGCGAACACGGCCCCGGTGACCCCTTCTTGAGCTTTGCGATCTCGTCGGTCATAGCGTCCGCATTGACCAGCACTGGCACGTTTCGGCGACGGTGACCGGTCCCGGTGGTGCCCAGCCCTTCGGGGCCACGGGCAGCGTGACGCAGTCGGACGAGCTCTGGGACGCGATCGTCGGGGTCCGTGGGCGGGTCAAGCTGGGAGAGAGCGACTGGTTCATGCCCTACTACTTCGACGCGGGGACCGGGTCCTCGACGCTCACGTGGCAGAGCGCACTGGGCGTCGGGCATCCCTTCAAATGGGGCGACATCATCTTAGCCTACCGCTACCTGTCCTACGAAGGGAGCGACAACAAGCTGGTCGAGAACTTGAGCTTCGGCGGCTTTGCTCTGGGCGCCAATTTCCGCTTTTGAATAATATCAATCAAACACAGAAAGGATACCATCGTGAAACGAAACACAAGCCATTCTCGCCACCGCGCTCGTTGGAGAGCTGGCTTTCGCAGCCATCGGCGCACAAGCCGAAGACACTAATACAATCCATGCGGGAAATTTGTCAGTCTGAATAATCACTACGAGGAAAACGCATGAACGCGAATCGATGCTTTACGATAGCCACTGCGTTGCTGAGCGCCGCCAGCTTCGCTACCGCAGTCTGGGCGCAAGAAGTGCTGCCCAAACCCGAACAACCCTTCGGCGGCAAGATCGGCCGCACGACCAAGGACTCCACGCCGGACTTTCCGAAGGATGTCCAGGCGCCCAACGGCGCGCCGAACATTCTCGTCATCCTCACCGATGACGTGGGCTTTGGGGCATCCAGCACGTTTGGCGGGCCGATCCCGACCGCGACCATGGATCGCCTCGCCAAGGAAGGCTTGCGCTTCAACAACTTCCACACCACGGCGCTGTGCTCGCCCACGCGCGCGGCGCTGCTCAGCGGACGCAACCACCACAGCGCCAACACCGGCGTCATCATGGAACTGGGCACGGGTTTCCCCGGCTACAACTCGCTGATGTCGAAGAGCAACGGGACGTTCGCCGAAATCCTGAAGCAGAACGGCTACAACACCTCGTGGTACGGCAAGAACCACAATGTGCCCGACTGGCAGGGCAGCCAGGCCGGGCCGTTTGATCTGTGGCCGACCGGGTTGGGCTTTGAATACTTCTACGGCTTCATCGGCGGCGACACGAGCCAGTGGAATCCGGCGCTGTTCGAAGGCACCAAGCCGATCGAGCCGCCGCACGACGCGAAGAATTATTTCTTCGACGTGGACATGGCCGACCAGACCATCAACTGGATCCGGATGCAGCACGCGACGGCGCCGAACAAGCCCTTCCTCGCCTACTACGCAACGGGCACGGCCCACGCGCCGCATCACGCGCCGAAAGAATGGATCGCGAAGTTCAAGGGCAAATTCGATCAGGGCTGGGACAAGGTGCGAGAAGAAACATTCGCACGGCAGAAGGCGGCAGGCATCATCCCCGCGAACACGAAATTGACCGAACGGCCCGCGAGCATTCCTGCCTGGGACAGCCTGAACGCCGACCAGAAGAAGGTTTTTGCCCGCATGATGGAGGTCTATGCAGCGGCGCTCTCGCACGCCGACCACCAGATGGCGCGCATCCTCGACACCATCGAGGCGCAGGGTGAGCTCGACAACACGCTGGTCATCTACATCCAGGGCGACAACGGCGCGAGCGCCGAAGGCGGCATGCAGGGCTTGCTCAACGAGATGACCGTGTTCAACGGCATCCCCGAAGACATGAAGGAAGTCGTTCGCCGCATGAACGAACTCGGCGGGCCGATGACCTTCAACCACTATCCCGTAGGCTGGGCGCACGCGATGAACACGCCGTTCCAGTGGGCCAAGCAGATCGCCTCGCACTTCGGCGGCACGCGCAACGGCATGGTCATCTCCTGGCCCGCGCGCATCAAGGACAAGGGCGGCCTGCGCACGCAGTTCTCCTCGGTCATCGACATCATGCCAACGCTGCTCGAAGCCACCGGCGTGCCGGCGCCCACCAGCATCAACGGCGTCGCGCAGAAACCCATTGAAGGCACGAGCCTCGTCTATACATTCGACAACGCGAAAGCGACCTCGAAGCACACGACGCAATACTTCGAGATGTTCGGCAACCGCGCCATCTACCATGATGGCTGGGTCGCCGGCACGACACCGGGGGTTGCGCCGTGGGACACGGGGGCGGAAACGGAAGGCCGCGTTCCTGCGGTTCTCGACTACAAGTGGGAACTCTACAACGTCAACGAGGACTTTTCCCAGGCGAACAACCTCGCGGCCCGGGAACCGGCCAAGCTCAAGGAGATGCAGGAACGCTTCTGGACGGAAGCGGCGAAATACAACGTGCTGCCGATCGAAAACAGCCGGATCGACCGCTTCGACGTGAGCCTGCGTCCGAGCCTGACGCGTGGCCGCGACGAGTTCACCTACTTCCCCGGACTGGTGCGCATCCCCGAAGGCGCTGCGCCGGATCTGAAGAACAAGTCGTACCAGATCAAGGCCGAGGTGGTGATTCCTAAAGGCGGCGCGGAAGGCATGCTGCTCACGCACGGCGGACGCTTCGCAGGTTATGGGCTCTACCTGCTCAAAGGCAAGCCCGTGTTCCACTACAACCTGGCGGGCGTGGCGCGCTACAGCGTAGCCGGCAAGGAAGCGTTGAAGCCGGGCAAGCACACCATCCTGTTCGACTTCAAGTACGACGGTGGCGGGCTTGGCAAGGGAGGCAAGGGCACATTGCAGGTGGACGGCAAAACCGTGGCCACCGGCCGCATCGACCGCACGCTGGCCTTCCGCCTCTCGCTCGACGAAACGCTGGACTGCGGCGAAGACACCGGCACGCCAGTCACCGAGACCTACCGCACGCCTTTCAAGTTCACCGGCGAGCTGACCAAGGTCACGGTTTACCTGAAGCCCGTGCCCCTGACGGCGCAGGACCAGCGCAAGCTCAATGAGGGCAAGGTGGCCGCCGCCCTCGCGTCGAACTGAGGCAGTGAGCCGACGTCCGCACCCGCCATCGCAAGGCCGCGGGTGCGGTCAACCACAAGACAAGGAGAAGCAAGAATGAAGAACCTCCGCGCCGCAGCACTCATCTGCGCGATGGCATCGGGCGGCCTGGCATCGCAGGCGTTCGCCCAGGAAAGCGCCGCCGACCTCGCCAAGAAACTTTCCAACCCTGTCGCGGCGTTGATCAGCGTGCCGTTGCAGCTCAACTACGACGAGAAGATCGGGCCTGCCGAAAGCGGCAAACGGTGGCTTCTCAACGTCCAGCCGGTGGTGCCGATCAGCCTGAACGAAGACTGGAACGTCATCTCGCGAACCATCCTGCCGATCGTGTCGCAGAAGGACATCTTCACCGGCGCCGGCAGCCAGTCCGGCATTGGCGACATCGTGCAAAGCGTGTTCTTCTCGCCCAAGGCACCGACGGCCGACGGCTGGATCTGGGGCGCGGGCCCGGTACTCCTGTTGCCCACCGGCAGCGACGACTTACTGAGCGCGAAGAAGTGGGGCCTGGGGCCGACCGCAGTCTTGCTCAAGCAGGATCACGGCTGGACTTACGGGGCACTGGCGAACCACATCTGGTCGGTTGCCGGCGACAGTGCGCGCTCCGACATCAGCACCACGTTCGTGCAGCCCTTTCTTTCGTACACCACGCCATCGGCCTGGACGTACGCCGCCAACACCGAAAGCACCTACGACTGGAAAAACAAGCAGTGGAGCGTCCCGCTCAACCTGCTCGTATCCAAAGTCACAAAGATCGACAGTCAGCTGATCAATGTGGGCGGCGGCGTGCGCTACTGGGCCGACGGGCCGGACAGCGGCCCGCACGGCTGGGGCTTGAGGTTCGTGGTCACGCTGCTGTTCCCGAAATGAACTGATGCCCGAAAGGATACCC
>JANOGH010000180.1:0-3681 GCA_031414075.1 Betaproteobacteria bacterium
GTTGGCGCCGTCGATTTCCGCCGCCTCGTAGAGCTGCTCGGGCACCGATTTCAGCGCCGCCAGGTACATGATCATGAAGAACGGCGCGCCGATCCAGATGTTCACCAGGATCACCGCGAAGCGTGCCCAGTAGGGATCGCCGAGCCACGGCACCGGGCCGATGCCGACGCGCTCGAATAGCCAATTGAAGGCGCTATAGGAGGGATCGAACAGCCACAGCCAGGCCAGCGTGCTCATGGCCGGGGGAAGGACCCAGGGAACCAGCAGCATGCCGCGCCACTTGCGCTGTCCCTTGGCCGGGACGTTGTGCACGCAGTGGGCGACGAACAGGCCGATCAGCGCCTTGAACAGCACGGCGCTCACCGCGAAGATGACCGATTGCTTGACCACCATCCAGAAGGTCTCGCGGCTGAACAGGAAGGTGAAATTGCCCAGTCCGACGAAATGCTCCATCGACTTGTTGAGCGTCGCGAGATAGACGGAATACAACGCCGGATAGATCACCAGCGAGGCAATCACAAGTATGAGCGGCAAGGCCATCACGAATGCGATGGTCGATTTTCGCCGCAAGAACTTTTTCATCCTCGCCCGAACGCCTCAGACGCGCATGAAGCCTTCGAGCTCCGATGCTGCCCAGCCGATTACCTTGTCCATGGACTCGCCGCCCTGGGTGAACTTGGCGATCATCTTGGTGAGCGTGGCTTGGGCGTACATCTGCGTGGCAATTGAGGTGGGGGCGGGTGCGCCGGACACATGGACAATCTGGTCGCCGCTCGGTGGATAGTGGTATAGGGTCCCTTTCGGCGGGCCCACCTCGGCCCACGTCTTGAAGTCGCGCAGGCCGGTGAAGCCCGGGATGTCGTAGCCGCCGCTCGCCTGGACCAGCTGCTCCACGGCGCTTCGCTGGGACAGATAGGTGAGCAAGCTCTTCGCCGCGGCCTTGTTCTTCGAGAACTTCCAGATGCCCCAGTAGAACGGGATGCTGGGCTGGTATCGCCCTTCGGGGCCCTTTGGGGACGGGAAGGTCCACAGCTGCTCCGCCACCTTCGGGTTGTCGCGCTTCGCCACCGCCCAGGCGCTGGGTGGGTTCATGATCAGCGCGCCTTTCCCGGAGATCAGCCACTTGTTGTTCGACGCGTCATCCCAGGCGAATACGTCCGGGGGGAGGAATTGCACGAGCTTCTTGCAGTACTCCAACGCTTGCCGTGTGGCGTCCGAGTTGACCGTGATGTTGCCCTGGGCATCGACCAGGTGCGCGCCATAAGCGGCGAAAATGGCGCCCGCCGAGTCCACCGAATCGGGCGTCGATCCCACCCCGATACCGAAAGGGAATCCGGCCTTGTGGCACTTCTGCGCTGCTACCAGAAAGGTGTCCCAGGTCCACTTGTCGGTCAGTGCCTTGTCGGGGGGCGCGCCGGCCGGGTATATCTTGGTCAGATCAAGGCCGGCGTACTGCTTGAACAAATCGATGCGGGCGCAAGGTCCCTTCATCTGGCTGCCGGCAGTGGCCGGCACGGCGATCCAGTGGCCGTTTTGCTTGCCGAGGTATTCCACCGTCGCAGGCGGGGCGCCGTATTGGGTGATGAGGCCCTGTACCACATCGTCCACCGGCTCGAGGTTGGCTGCCTGTCCCGCACCGGACCAGATGCCCATGGAGAGGATGTCATGCCCGGACTTTGCCTGCGCTTCCGAGGTGATGGTGAGCAGCAGCTTGCTGCCCTGGGAGGTGATGAAGTCGATCTTCAGGCCGACCTTCTCCTTTGCCGCCCACTCGTTGCAAAGCTTTGCGAGAGCGTCGTTGGCGCCGGGTACCCAGTGGTCCCAGAAGCCGACCGCCAGCGAGCCAGCCGCACGGGCAGTGCGAACATAGGGTGCGACCACCGCAGCGGCGGACGCCGCCAGAAAGCGGCGACGATCGAATTTACTGGTAGTCATCTCCGGCTCCTCCCGTTGACGCGACGTGCCTGCCCGGTAAATATCTTATGATGCGCTGTGATCGCGCTGTGCGGGATATCCTAGACCCGTTCGGGCATTGGGTCCATGGGCGCGTAGCTGCGGCGGGCGTAGTCAACCTGGCGCGTCGCGCGCGGCTGCAAAATCGGGATGCCCTTATCGATCTTCCCCTAATTCACGTCAGTGAATTAGGTCTGTCGTCCCCCTCTCCCTCCGGGAGAGGGTTGGGGTGAGGGATTGAGCGTATTGACTGTCATCTACTACGAAACGCTCAATAATATCGGCAAGCTGTTACGTTGGCATGCTGTCATATAGAACGCTGGGCGCAACACACACAAAGGGGCGGGGAGCGATGAGGGAAAATAATATCAGGTCGATCTGGAAACGCGGTGGCGCCGTCATCAACGGCTGGCTGGGGATCCCCAGTTCCATCGCGGCGGAGAACATGGCGCAGGCGGGATGGGACGGGCTGACAGTGGATCTGCAGCACGGTCACGTCGATTATCAAGTGGCCGTCACGATGCTGCAGGCCATCAGCACGACGGCGACGACGCCGCTGGCGCGCGTGCCCTGGATGGAGCCGGGCATCATCATGAAGCTGCTGGACGCCGGCGCCTATGGGATCATCTGCCCGATGATCAACACGCGCGCGGAGTGCGAGGCGTTCGTGGGCGCTTGCCGCTACGCGCCGAAGGGCTACCGCAGTTTCGGTCCGGTGCGCGCCACCTGGTACGGGGGAGCGGATTACTTCAAGCATGCCAACGAGACGATCATCACCATGGCGATGATCGAAACCAAGCAGGCGGTGGACAATCTGGACGATATCTTGAGCGTGCCCGAGCTGGATGCGCTCTATATCGGCCCGAACGACCTGGCCATCTCACTGGGCTACGCGCCGTCCGGCGTGCCGACCGACCCGGTTGTGATCGATGCGATCAAGACCATCGTGGCGGGCGCGAAACGCCACGGTATCTATGCTGGAATCCATTGCGGATCCACCGCTATGGCGAAGCAGATGATCGCGCTCGGCTTTCAGTTCGTCACCTTGCTCGCCGACAACGCGTTCCTGGCTGCTGCGGCAAAAAGCGCGGTGGCGGAGATGCGCACCGGCCAGCCTGCGTCCGGCAAACCGGGCGGGACCTACTGAACTGACGCTGCGCGAGTGAGCAGTGAACGGTGAACAGTGAACAGTGAATAGTGAACGGTGAACAAAGTCTGGTGTAGTGCTTCATCCTGCTTGGAACTTATGCGTCTCTGTCGCCGAACAACTCCTTCCCTCGCTTGCGGGGGATGGCTGGGATGGGGGCAAGTTTAGCGTGCACGTGCGGGATTCGCCCCCACCCTACCCTCCCCCGCAAGCGAGGGAGGGAAAGTTCCGGTAATTCAGAAGCACTACACTAGTTGCTCTGGCCGCCTTCGCGACATTTTTTGGTCTTTTTCCCTTTACTCTTTTCACCGTTCACTGTATTTCGCCCCCGTCGCGCGCGTCGCGAAGTACGTGATCAGTGCGGACGTAAACGCGCAGCCTGCAAGAAAATACACGCCCATCTCGAAGCTGCCTGTGCTCTGCTTGATCCAGCCGACGATGAACGGCCCGACGTAGCCGCCGAGGTTGCCGATGGAATTGATCAGCGCGATGCCGCCGGCAGCGGCCGCGCCGGTCAGGAACAGCGAAGGCATCGGCCAGAAGCAGGGCCGCGAACCGTACAGGCCGACGGCGGCGACGGA
>JANOGH010000181.1:0-4698 GCA_031414075.1 Betaproteobacteria bacterium
TGGGCGCCGCCTGGTACGGGCTCGATACTTTCGGACTGCTGCTGTGTTCGCTGTTCGCCGGATGCGCACTATGGCTGCCGGCCAGAAGGCGCCTGCTTGCCAGCACCTTCGTGCTGGCGCTCGGGTTGGAGCTGTACGGCACGTGGATGGGCAACTGGACTTGGGCCGCAGAGGTCCCCTGGCTGGGGATGACAACCACCAATCCGCCGCTCGCCGCAGGAGCGTTTTATTGCGCGCTCGACGTGCTGGTGGTTGCCGCTGCACGGTTGCTCGGCGAGCCGGCCTCCTCGCTCGAACCGGCGCGACCGGCTGTTTCAGGTTAGCGCTACCCATGCGTACCGCCGCTGCCGATCCCGGCTCCATCGGCCCATGCCACGTTGCGCCGGATGCCTTGCGCGGTATCAAGCGGCAGCAGACCAATCCATCACGCTGGAATGGCGAGAGCTGGCGCGAGTTCGCACAAGCCGCGCGCGCGCGCGGCATTGAACTTTCGCAGACGATCGCGGCGCGCGGCGCTTATGCCACCGATGCCGGCGGCACTGCGTATGGGCTCCCGCATGGCGTACAACAACGGCAAGCCGCATCGCGAGAACGTCGTCGCCAACATGGCCTTCCCGCCCTACTACCTGGTGTCGTTCCATTCCCACGTCGCAACCCTGTACGCCGGCGACATCATCAGCACCGGCACGCCGGGCGCGGTGGTGATCCGCGACGGCGACCTTGCCGAATGCCGCATCGACGGACTCGGCAAGCTGTCCAATCCGGTCAAAAGCCGCCCGGCTGTCCGGCGAGCGTAGTCGAAAGCCGCGGCCAGGCGTTGGGGCACTGCGTTAAGATGCCGGTCGTGCGGCGGCAGGCTGGCGCCGGAATCCGCAACAAATAAAACTTCATTCTCGGGAGGAGAAAATATGCAATTCGCAAAGGTTTGTCGCGGCCTGTTCGGGCTGCTGGCGGCGCTGCTGGTGAGCGGCCCTGCCTTGGCTGCCGACACCATCAAGATCGGTTTCATGGACCCGCTGTCCGGACCATTTGCCAACGTCGGCGAGCACGGTGCGCGCGAAATGATTCTGGTCATCGAAGCGGTCAATGCGGCCGGCGGCGTGCTCGGCGGCGCCAGGTTCGAACTCGAGACTTTCGACACCAAGAGCAGCCCCCAGGAGGCGCTGATTTCGCTGAAGCAGATGACCGATCAGGGGCTGCGCTACTTCTTCATGGGCAACGGCTCCAATGTGGCAATTGCCCTGTCAGATGCCGTGAGCAAACACAATGCGCGCAATCCCGACCAGTCGATCCTGTTCCTGAATTACGGCGCAGTCGATCCAAGCCTGACCAACGACAAGTGCAGCTTCTGGCATTTCCGTTTCGACGCGGACACGGACATGAAGATGCAGGCGCTGACCAACTACGTCTCCGGGCAGAAGCAGATCAAGAAGGTCTACCTGATCAACCAGGACTATGCATTCGGCCAGGGCGTTTCCAGGGCAGCCAAGGTGATGCTGGCGCAGAAGCGCCCCGACGTCGAAATCGTCGGCGACGATCTGCACCCGATTGGCAAGGTGAAGGACTTCGCGCCCTATGTTTCGAAGATCAAGGCCTCCGGCGCCGACAGCGTCATCACCGGCAACTGGGGGGTCGACCTGTCGCTGCTCGTCAAAGCGGCCAAGGAGTCCGGCCTGAAGGCGGATTTTTTTACGTATTACTCCGGCGTCGTCGGCGGCCCGACGGCCATCGGCCAGGCCGGCGAGGATATCCGCCAGGTCAGCATGTGGCACACCAACTATGGCGGCAGGGAATCGGATGCGCTGACCGAGGCCTACCGCAAGCGTTTCCCGGAGGTGAAAGACGATTTCTTCTTCCTTTCGCTGAAGAACGGCGTCGAGATGCTGGCCAAGGCGATGAATCAGGCCAAGTCGACCGATCCGGCGAAAGTGGCCAAGGCGCTGGAAGGCATGAAGCACCAGGGCATCACCGGTGAGGTCGAAGTGCGCGCCGACAACCACCAGCTGATCCAGCCGCTGTTCATCTCCAGCTTTGTGAAGGTGGGCGGCAAGGGCGTCAAGTACGACATGGAACGCACCGGGATGGGATTCAAGACCGAGGCCCGCATCGAGGCAAAAGACACCGCATTGGCGACCACCTGCAAGATGGAGCGACCGTAACGGTATCGAAAGGGCATGAAAAAAGGCCGTGCAAGCGCGGCCTTTTTTTTATTTCATCACACCCGCTTCGCCTACAGCGACAGGCTCTGTAGCATCGATTCTGAAACCTCGGACAACCCCGGGGACGAATGTTGTCGCTGAACGACAATGCCGGCGACCAGGGGTGCCGCCCTTCTCCGCTCGCGGGGGAGGGACCGCGAGCGGAGGGGCGGTACTGCTAAAGGGTTCCGGTAACAGCCAGCTTGAAGGCAAAAAACAATCCGAGGGCCAAACAGCCGTAGACCAGCATGTCGCCGCGCTTGCCGAACTTCGCGCCATTATCGAAATAACGCTTTGCTCCCACCGCCACTGCTATGGCCGCCACCAGCCCCACGATTGCCATAACGGGGTGCTGGGCCCAGAAGGTTCCGAGGATGGATTCGACCCATCCGCCGCTGCGCAAGGCTTTGTAGACGAGGCCGCCCATACCGAGCAGCAATAGTGAGAACAACAGCAGATGAAACAGCGTCTGTAATCCTTCCTGCAGGATATGCACGACGCTTCTTGCCGGGCGATCGGTCAGTTCTGAGAACGGGTCGAACATCATGGCGCACCTCGCGAATTCTGGCTTCGCGGATGACCATTGCAACGCTTATGCCAATGGCAATTTTTCTCAAGCGCTCAATTAGTTAGCGAGTGCACGCGGGTCATCGCGTGACGAAACTGGTGTGTTCCGGGGAAAACCGTCGCCAGCGAGCGACTAGCCGCTTGAAAACAAACAAAAACCGGCACTCGGGTGGGTAAGTCCCGGGCGGGAAAGCGGACCTGGCCTACAGGGTTCCGCAGCGCAGGAAGTGACACTCGCGCTGACAGTCCTGGGAAAAACCACATTCGAACAAGCCCACCAAGGCGGCGCCGGACGCGTCGGTGCCACATTCGTCAGCCGCTGGCATCTGGTTGAATTTCGGGCGCCATTCACAGATATGACAACCGGCCGTCAAGCCCGGCAGTTCGAGCGATTCGCTGCGCGAGAGCGGAATCCTGGACAGTTCTTCCGCCGCTGCCGGACCCGCAACGGCGGCCAGCAACAGCAAAATGCAAACAACTGGCATTCGCGACATCTGCATCTCCATCCCCGTTCCGAACGTCACGACAATATTATAAGGTTTCGCGCGCGGACTGCTTGCGGCGCTTATTTACCAGCAAGCCTCCAAGCAAGACGCCGGTGATGACGATCGGTGCGTCAACCCTTTAGCCGCCAGATGCGGAGGACCGCGGGTACTCGCCGCAGGCTGCGCATGACGCGCGCGAGATGCTGGCGGTCGTGCACCTGCAATGTGAAATGGATGATGGTGTAGGCGCTGGAATCGCCCTGTTCCAGGCTGACGTTGTCGATATTCGAATCGGTCTCGCTGATCATCGCCGCGACTTTTGCCAGCACGCCGCGATGATTCGATACCAGCATCTTGATGTTTACCGAGAATAGCTTCTTGGTGTCCGGCGCCCATTCCACGTTCAGCCATTTTTCCGGGTCGCCACGTGTCTTGCGCGCCACCGGACAGTCGTGTGTATGCACGACCAGGCCATGGCCTTTCTTCAGGAATCCGATGATCGGATCGCCCGGAATCGGATGGCAGCATTTGGCAAATTGCAGGGCCATGCCTTCGGAGCCGCGGATGACCAGACTGCCGGGAAGCTTTTCTGCCTGGCTCCCCTTCGGTTCAGCGATCGACAGCAATTCCCGCGCGATCACGATCGCCAGCTGCTTGCCGAGCCCGATGTCGGCCAGCACCCCCTGACGCGACTTCGCGCTGTTCTCCTTGAGCAGCTTTTCCCATTGCGCATCGGCGACTTTATCCGGGTCGGCCTTCAGCGCGGTCAGCGCCTGGTTCAGAAAACGCTCACCTAGCTGCGAGGACTCGTCGTACTGCATGGTCTTGAGGAAATGCCGGATGTGGGAGCGCGCCTTGCCGCTGACCACGTAACTGAGCCAGGCTGGGTTGGGCTTGGCGTGCGCGGCGGTGATGATCTCCACGCGATCGCCATTCTTCAGCTCCGAGCGCAGAGGCACTAGTTCATGATTGATCTTGCCGGCCACGCAACGGTTGCCGATGTCGGTATGCACCGCGTAGGCGAAATCGACGCAGGTCGAGCCACGAGGCAGCGACAGGATCTTGCCCTTGGGCGTGAACACATAGACTTCGTCCGGAAACAGATCGACTTTCAGGTGCTCCAGAAACTCGATCGAGTTGCCCGCTTCGGACTGCATTTCCAGCAGGCTTTGCAGCCACTGGTGCGTTTTCATGTGCAGCTCGTTGATCTGGGCGTCGTTCTCCTTGTACAGCCAATGCGAGGCCACGCCGGCCTCGGCGATCTTGTGCATTACCAGCGTGCGGATCTGTACCTCGATCGGCGTGCCGAACGGCCCGAACAGCGTGGTGTGCAGCGACTGGTAGCCGTTGGCCTTCGGGATGGCGATGTAATCCTTGAACTTGCCGGGGATGGGCTTGTACAACTGATGCAGGGCACCCAGCGCCAGATAGCAGGCGGCTGTGTCCCC
>JANOGH010000182.1:0-1918 GCA_031414075.1 Betaproteobacteria bacterium
GCCTTGGTCTGCGTGCCGACGCGCAAGCCGAACCCCGCGAGATCGGAATCCCAATAGAGAACCTGACCTGCCTGGGTCAGCGGGATCCCGTCGACGATGGTCTTCCGGAGCTTGAGAACGTTGCCCATGCCTTCTAGCGTCCTTTCCTACTAGCCGGGTAAGTACCCTGGTCCGGGCAGAAAGTAGGCAGAAAATAGGCAATCTGCTTAAAACTGGCGAGGGACCATTAATACTGCTTCATGGTCACTGTACCCCTTATCAGAGGGAATTTCAAACTCGGTAATACTTAATAGGCAACCTTAAAACACCTATAATTTGGACTCTTAATCCAACGGTCGCAAGTTCGAACCTTGCACGGCCCACCAGAAACGCGAAGGGGACGGCGGATGCCGTCCCCGTTTTTTCGTCACCGCATCAAACCCTCATGTCCGATAACCGTCACGTCCTGGCGTTTTACAGTCGCCATCCGATTTCCCGAGACCAGATCCTCGCGCAACTCGTTGCCCGGCGCGGCCATCTCGACGGGCTCGCGCCGGAGGATCTGTTTGCCTATGACCAGGACCACTACGGCGGGCTGTCCGTCGTGGACGCGCTGGCCGAACGCGCTCTCATCGGCAGCGGCAGCCAGGTCGCGGATTTCTGCGCGGGCCTGGCCGGTCCGGCGCGCTATCTCGCCCACAAGTATGGCGCCATCGTTACCTGCATCGAACTCAATCCGCATCGGGCGCCGGGCGCGGCGGATCTCACGCGCCGGGTCGGCCTTGCGCAGCGCGTGCGTATTGTGCGCGGTGACGTCATGCACGTGCCGCTGGCGGCTCAAACGATGGATGCGGTCATCAGCCAGGAAGCGCTGCTCCACGTACCGGACAAACGCGCTGCGCTGTCGGAAGCCTACCGCGTGCTCAAGCGCGGTGGACGACTTGCTTTTACCGACTGGGCGGAGCACCGGCGTCTGGGTACCGCTGATTCCGAGTCGATGTGGCGCGGCATCGCTGCGCAGTCCGTGCAGAGCTTCGGCAGCTATCCGCAGATGCTGCGCGAGATCGGCTTTCACAACGTTACAGTCGAGGACCTGAGCGCGGACTGGGGAAGAATCCTCGAAGAGCGTTTTGCGATGTATCGCAAGTTGCGCGAAGAAACGGCAAGGCTTGGCACGCCGACCGGCGACGAAGCGTTTTACCGCTCCTATGCCCGCCTGGTCGCGCTGGTACAGGAGGGAACGCTCGGCGGCGGGCGTTTTACGGCCGAGAAATGAGCGCCATGCCGGCGTCACGCGTGAGCCGTTCATCCGACCCCGGACCGTATAATCCCAAATCCGGCAGTTCATTACACCGCCAAGGACGCCAGGGACGCAAAGGAAAACAAGTGCATGGATTTATCAGCGCCTTGACCCTTTGGGTGAGTTCGGTCAGACATGCCTATCGCCTTCCTTTGCGTCCCTGGCGTCCTTGGCGGTGCAACTATTTTTTCTAGGATAATTCAGCAATAGAACCCGGGAGGCATTGTGCGTTCATGAAGTGCGACAACACCATTATCGGCCCGGGAGAGGTCATCGAGCTGCCGCCGCAATCCGAGCGGGTGACCGCGGAGGCAGAAATCGGCGTAATCATCGGCCGCGAGTGTTTTTGCGTTTCGGAGCAGCAGGCAGCGGACTGCATCGCCGGCTACTGCCTGATCCTGGACATGACGGCGGAAGACATCCTGCAGAGGAACCCGCGATTTCTCACGCGCTCCAAGAATTTCGACACTTTTTTCTCATTTGGCCCGGAATTGATCACCCCTGACGAAGTGCCGGATGTGCTTAAGCTGAAGGTTGGCACGTACAACAACGGCAAGCCGCATCGCGAGAACGTCGTCGCCAACATGGCCTTCCCGCCCTACTACCTGGTGTCGTTCCATTCCCACGTCGCAACCCTGT
>JANOGH010000183.1:0-8091 GCA_031414075.1 Betaproteobacteria bacterium
CAGCGTCTGGTTGAGTTCGTTGGCCGAGGACAGCATCGGGATCAGGATGCGCACCTTGCCGTAGTGCGATGTTTTCAGGATTGCGCGCAATTGGCGGTGAAACATCTGCGGCTCGGCCAACGAACTCAACCAGACGCTGCATCACATCGCAGAAGCCAAGCGCAGTCTCGACGAAGACGATATTGCCTACGATAAGAAGATACCGGTCGGCGGCATGATCGAGATTCCGGCCGCCGCGCTGTCGCTCGCCACGTTTACCCGCAAGCTCGACTTCCTGTCGATCGGCACCAACGACCTGATCCAGTACATGCTCGCGATCGACCGCGCCGACGATACTGTGGCGCATCTGTACGATCCGCTGCATCCGGCGGTACTCAATCTGGTGGCGCACATCATCCGCAGCGCCAACCGCGCCGATGTGCCGGTCGCGGTGTGCGGTGAAATGGCCGGCGACGTGCGGCTCACGCGCGTGCTGCTCGGTTTCGGATTGCGACAATTCTCGATGCATCCGGCGCATCTTTTGTCGGTGAAGCAGCAGGTGCTGAAATCCGACCTGCAGAAAGTCGTTGTTTTCACCCAGAAGATGCTGAAGAGCGACGACCCGGAAAAGCTCGAGCAACTGCTGGCGCGGATGAACAGCTGATCTCGACAGCACCTGGTCAATGCGCATCGACTCGGAGCAGCTCGCCCAACACCTGTCACGCGGACTGAAGAATCTCTACGTCGTTCATGGCGAAGAGTTGCTGCTCGCCCTGGAAGCGGCCGACCGCATCCGCGCAAAGGCGCTGGAGCTGGGCTTCGACGAGCGCCGCGTGCTGATCGTCGAGTCGGGCTTCGACTGGGGCGAGCTCGCCATGGTAAGCAACAGCCTGTCGCTGTTTGCGCCGAAGCGCGTGCTCGACCTGCGTATTGCGTCCGGCAAGCCGGGCAAGGATGGCAGCGAAGCATTGCAACAGCTGGCGGGCTCCCTGCCCGGCGAGACGGTGACGTTGATCACGCTGCCCGGCGTGGATCGCCAGTCGCAGGCTTCGAAATGGTTCGCGGCGCTGGTCGGCGCCGGAGTTGCGGTGCACGCCGCAGCAATCAAACGCGACCATCTCGGGCAATGGCTGACGGGCCGTCTGGCACAACAGGGCCAGCAGGCCGACTCGCAGACCATCGAGTTTCTGGTCGACCGGGTCGAGGGCAATCTGATGGCGGCGCATCAGGAGGTGCAGAAGCTGGCATTGCTGTTTCCGGCCGGATCGCTGCCCTTCGATGAAGTGAGGGATGCGGTGGTCGACGTTGCGCGTTTCAACGTGTTTGAGATAGGTGCAACGCTGCTGAAGGCCGATCGCGTGCACTTGGTGCGCATGCTCGACGGCCTGCAGGCCGAGGGCGCGGCCGCGCCGCTGGTGCTGTGGGCCATCGCCGAGGAAGCGCGCGCAATGGCGCGGGTGAAAGCGGCGATGGCCGGTGGCCGGCCTCTTGCGCAAGCCCTGCGCGACGCCCGGGTGTGGGGACCGCGCCAGGATCTCATGCCGGTTGCACTGCGCCGCCTCACGCAGTCCCAACTCGTCGCGGCGCTGCGCCATGCCGCCGAGATAGACCGCATGATCAAGGGACTGGCGAGTGGCGATGTATGGGACGCACTGCTGCAACTGGGACTGGAGCTGGCGACGCCCGCGCCACAAGGCCGCGAGACGGCGAATCGGGGTAAAATCGGCGCCGGTATCCGGGAATAGGAACATGGACATTCAGTCCTATATGCATTCGATCGGCCGAGCGGCGCGCGCCGCGTCGAGGGCCATGGCGAAAGCCGAGACCCGCGCCAAGAACGACGCGCTCATGACGATGGCGCAGGCCGTCGAGCGCGACGTCGCGCGCCTGCTCGATGCCAACCGCAAGGATGTCGAAACGGCGCGGGCGAAAGGCCTGGACGCGGCGATGATGGATCGCTTGACGCTTAGCTCCAAGAGCGTGTCGGCGATGGCGGAAGGTCTGCGTCAGATCGCGCAACTGCCCGACCCGGTGGGCGAGATCAGCGGCATGAGCTACCGGCCCAGCGGGATCCAGGTCGGCAGAATGCGCGTGCCGCTGGGCGTGATCGGCATCATCTATGAAGCGCGCCCGAATGTGACGGCGGACGCCGCGGGGTTGTGCCTGAAATCCGGCAATGCGGCGATACTGCGGGGCGGCTCCGAAGCGATTCACTCCAACCAGGCGGTCGGCGCCTGCGTGCACGAAGGCCTCAAGGCGGAGGGATTGCCCGAAACCGCCGTGCAAGTCATCGAGACCACCGATCGTGCGGCCGTCGGCGAACTGATCACGATGAAGGACTACGTCGACATCATCGTTCCGCGCGGCGGCAAGGAACTCATCGAGCGCATTTCCAGCGAGTCGCGCATCCCGGTCCTCAAGCACCTCGATGGCGTCTGTCACGTCTACATCGACGACAAGGCGGACCTGGACAAGGCAGTCCGCATCGCCGACAACGCCAAGACCCAGCGCTACGGCACCTGCAACACCATGGAGACGCTGCTGGTGCATAAGGATATCGCCGCTCGCGTGCTGCCGGCGCTGGTCAAGATCTTCCGCGACAAAGGCGTCGAACTGCGCGGCGACGATGCGGCAAGAGCCATTGCCGCAAGAATGAATCCGGCCGCGCAGATGAAGCCCGCGACCGAAGAGGACTGGTACACGGAATATCTGGCGCCCATCCTATCGGTGCGCATCGTCGAAGGCGTCGACCACGCCATCGATCACATCGCGGTTTACGGATCGCAGCACACCGATGCGATCGTCACCGAGGACATCACGCGCGCGCGCCGCTTTCTGCGTGAAGTGGATTCGGCGTCGGTCATGGTCAATGCCTCAACCCGGTTCGCCGACGGATTCGAATTCGGCCTGGGCGCGGAGATCGGCATTTCGACCGACAAGCTGCACGCCCGCGGCCCCGTGGGTCTGGAAGGCCTGACGTCGCTCAAGTTCATTGTCCTCGGCGACGGCCACGTTCGTGAGTAATCCCGTGCCACAGTCCGGCTAAGGGGTAAAAAACAAGAAATCTGACCACGAAGGCACGAAGACACGAAGAAAGACCAAACCGGAATCCTGAATTTCCTTGGGTTACTTCGTGTCTTCGTGCCTTCGTGGTGAGAAATTCGGTAATTGTCTTGAGCAGATCATTGCAAAAATCAATCCTTCATGACCCAACTTTTCGAAGTCAAAGTCCCCGACATCGGCGATTTCAAGAACATCCCCGTGATCGAGGTGCTGGTCAAACCCGGCGACAAGGTCGAAAAGGAAGATTCGCTGATCACGCTGGAATCCGACAAGGCGACGATGGAAGTGCCGTCACCGGCCGCCGGTGTCGTCAGGGAGCTCAGGATCAAGCCCGGTGACAAGTTGTCCGAAGGCAGCCTGATTCTCACGCTCGAAAGCGCTGCGTCCATCGCACCAGCGCAGAAAGCAGCAGGGCCGGCGCAAAAACCGGAAGCGCCAGCGCATAAACCTGAAGCGCCGCAATCCTCACCTGCGCCTGCAACCGCTGTCCCGTCCAGGGCGCCCACGGCCACCTCCCCGGCGCCGGTCATCAGGGGCGACATTCATGCCGAAGTTGTCGTGCTGGGCTCGGGACCCGGCGGTTATACGGCCGCATTTCGCGCCGCCGACCTCGGCAAGCAGACCGTGCTGATTGAACGTTATCCAGTACTGGGCGGCGTATGCCTCAACGTCGGCTGCATTCCGTCGAAGGCCCTGTTGCATGCGGCACGCGTCGTTGCGGAGGCCGAGGAAATGAGCCCCTTCGGCCTGGTGTTCGGCAAGCCGAGGATCGAGCTCGACAAGTTGCGCGAATGGAAAAGCGGCGTGGTCGAGAAGTCGATTCGCGGACTGGCGGGATTGGCGAAGCAGCGCAAGGTCACCGTGGTGCAGGGCGCCGGCACGTTTACATCACCGCACATGATCGAGGTGAAGTCGCCGGATGGCGTCAAGAAAATATCGTTCGATTACGCCATCATCGCCGCGGGTTCGCAGTCTGCAAAGATTCCCGGATTGCCCTACGACGATCCGCGATTGATGGACTCCACGGCCGCGCTCGAGCTCATGGACATTCCGAAGCGGCTGCTGGTAATAGGCGGCGGCATCATCGGTCTGGAGATGGCCTGCGTATACGATGGACTGGGCGCGAAGGTCACCGTGGTGGAATTGCTCGACGGCCTGATCCCCGGCGCCGATCGCGACCTGATCCGGCCGTTGCAGAAGCGTATCGAGAAGCGCTATGAAGGCATTTATCTCAAGACCAAGGTAACCAAACTCGAAGCGCAGAAGGACGGCCTTAAAGCGACGTTCGAAGGCGAGAATGCGCCGGCGCCCCAGGTTTACGACCGCGTGCTGCTGGCGGTCGGGCGGCGTCCGAATGGAAAGGCCATCGCCGCGGAAGCCGCCGGTGTGAAGGTCAATGACCGCGGGTTCATTCCGGTGGACAAACAGCTGCGCACCAACGTACCGCATATTTTCGCGATCGGGGACATCGTCGGCGACCCGATGCTGGCGCACAAGGCCAGCTACGAGGGCAAGATCGCGGCCGAAGTCGTCGCCGGGCACAAAGCCGCATTCGACGCGCGCACCATTCCGTCCGTGGCCTATACCGACCCAGAGATCTCATGGATGGGCCTGACCGAAACGCAGGCCAGGGCGCAAGGTATCGAAATCGAGAAGGCGAGCTTTCCCTGGGCTGCGAGCGGCCGCGCGCGCGCCATGGCGCGTGACGAGGGCCTGACCAAACTGATCCTGGATAAAAAAACGCGCCGGCTGCTGGGCGCCGGCATCGTCGGTCCGAATGCCGGCGAACTGATTGCAGAAACGGTTCTCGCCCTCGAAATGGGCGCGGACGCGGCGGACATTGCGCTCACCATCCATTCGCATCCGACGTTGTCGGAGACGGTCATGTTCGCTGCCGAAATTGCCGAAGGCAGCATCACTGACCTGTACATGCCGAAAAAATAGCCATGGTGCTGGCCACGCCCGACCGATTCACCGCGCTGGTCACGCCACCGGCCAACAGGACCGGGCCCGCGTTGTGGTTTGCGTTCCAGGGCGCGCAGCTCCTGGTCCGGCGCGACACGCAAAGTGCGAGTGTTCCGAGCGCGTGCGACATGCGCGAACTCGGCGTGTCGCCCAAGCGCAGCCAGTACCTCGGCATCCTCGGCGAACAGCATTGTTTCGCCTGCGAGCGCGAAGAAGGCAGCGCGCCACCGGAGGGCATGCAATGGTCGGGGTTGCGCGCGTTATTCGGTTCCATCGACGATTCGCTGTTCGCGTTGGCGGGCCGCGCATTCCAGATCGTGGACTGGGACCGCTCCCATCAGTTCTGTGGACGTTGCGGCTCGCCCACGCAGATCAAGAATCACGAGCGGGCGCGCGAATGCCCGAGTTGCCGGCAAGTCCACTATCCCCGCATCGCGCCGGCCATCATGGCGCTGGTGAGGCGCGGGCGCGAATTTCTGCTGGCGCGTTCGCCGCATTTCGCCCCTGGCATGTATAGCGCGCTCGCCGGATTCGTCGAGCCTGGAGAGACGCTGGAGCAGACGCTGGTACGCGAGGTGCGCGAAGAAGTCGGCATCGAAGTCGCCAATGTGCGCTACTTTGCCAGTCAGCCATGGCCGTTTCCGCACTCCCTGATGATCGCGTTCAACGCCGATTATGCGGGCGGCGAAATCACCCCGGAACCAGGGGAAATCGAGGCGGCGGACTGGTTCACGCCGGACCGGTTGCCGCAGGCATTGCCGAGCAAGATCAGCATATCGCGGCGCCTGATCGATGCCGCACTGGCGGATATTGGCGCAGCGCGCCGACACAACGGATAAACCTGGGAGGCAATCATGTTAAGGATCTGGGGGCGCAGCAATTCGGTCAATGTGCAGAAGGCATTGTGGTGCTGCGAGGAAATGAACCTTCCGTACGAGCGCGTCGACGCCGGCGGCAGCTTCGGGGTGGTGAATACGCAGCAGTATCGCAATCTCAATCCCAACGGCCTGGTGCCGACGATCGAGGAAGACGGTTTCGTGCTGTGGGAGTCGAATGCGATCGTGCGTTACCTCGCCGCCAAACACGGCGCCGGCAACCTCTGGCCCGAGGATCTCAATATCCGCGCCGAGGCCGACAAGTGGATGGACTGGCAGAACACGACGTTCTGGCCGACCTTTCGGCCCCTGTTCTGGAATCTGGTGCGCACGCCACCCGATCAGCGTGACACGGCCGCCATGGAAGACTCCCGCCTGAAAACCGCCGAGGGGCTCGGCTACCTGGATGCCCACCTGAAGAACCGCGCCTACATCGTCGGCGAAACCTTGACCATGGGTGACATCCCCATGGGGTGCGCGATCTGGCGCTGGATGGGATTGCCCATCGAACGAACCGAGTTGCCCAACCTGCAGCGCTGGTTCGACAACCTGAGCAGCCGGCCGGCCTACAAGAAAGTGGTGATGTTGCCCTTGACCTGATCGGTCGCGGACGTTCTGCATTGCAGAACCCGACTTCCTGCCTGATAGCGAAAAATGAATCTGACAAGACGAAAACTCTGTGCCATGTTGTCCGCGCTGCCATTGTGCGGTTCCGTCGCGTACGCCCAGTCACGCTACGTAGCGCTGGGTCATGTCGACCTTTCCTTTTACGAAGTCACCGCCAGCGTGATTCAGATTGTGCTCGAGCGTCTCGGCTACAACGTCAGCGTGAAGAAGGGCAGCCACGCCGAGATCTATCCTCTGCTCGGCAAGGGAGAAGTCGAACTGTTCGTCGCCGCATGGCTGCCGAACGCGCATGCTCCATATTGGGAGCAGTACAAGGACAGCCTGGAGAAAGTGACCATGCTGTTCGACGATGCGAGGCTGTACTGGTCGGTGCCGGACTACGTGCCCGCATCCGAAGTCCGCAGCGTCGCCGATTTGCGCAAGCCCGAGGTGGCGGCGAGGATGCAGAAGGAGATTCGCGGCACGCGCGCGGATTCGGGCCTGATGATCGGTTCGAAGAAAATCATGGAAGACTACCGCCTGGAAGAGGCCGGCTATCAACTCGCGCCCGGCAAACCGGCGGACTGGATTGCCAATTTCGAAGACAACATCGCCGCGCAGCGCTGGTTCGTCATGCCCCTGTGGCAGCCGCAGTATCTCAATCGCGCGGCCAGGATGCGCATACTGGAAGAACCGAAGCAGCTGCTCGGTGGACCCGACAAGGTCTATCTCGTCGCACACAAGGATTTTCGCACCAAGGTCGACAAACGCACCTGGAACGCACTGCAGCGCATTTCGCTATCGATCAAGTCCGTGACGGAACTGGACTACCTGGTGAACGTAAAGAAACTCACGCCGCACTATGCGGCGCGCAACTGGATGGCGGCCCACCCGGATACCTTCAATTACTGGTTGCAGCCCGATCCCGACGAATGAGCATTCTGCAGCCGGGGTCGCCGTAATTTTCATCCCCCCATTCGTTGAATGAGGCCGCGTGCGCTGCAGCATTGACGCGCCCCGCCAGCCCAGCGTTGCCGGTCTAATTGACACGAATTTTCGGCAGGAGTAGCGTCATCAAGCCAAGGTTCGTATTAACCGCTTCAAGACTTTTTTGGTGGTCAGTGCAGGCGCCAGAGGATTTTCAGGTTACGTCAACCGGACGCCTGGAATATCAACAAGCAAAAAGATAAGGGGGAAGCGCGATGGAATTCAATATCCTGCAACAATTCAATGGTCTCGGGGATCTGAACAAGGACCTGGGTACCGATCCGTTTAACGGCGATCAGGTCGGCACGTCGCTGTTCATGACCGGCGGCATGGGGCCGAAAATCTCCAAGAAAATGGAAGAAAGCGCCAAGAAAGCGGGGATGTCACGGCGCGCCTTCATTCGCTCCTCCTTGGGCTTTTCGGCGGCGATGTTGGCCGCCAACGAAGTCACCGGCATGAAGTTCTTCGAAGTCGGCGCAGCCGAGGCTGCCGATATCGGCGCTAAAAACGAAGCCATCCAGGTCGCTCGCGCCAGCACCGACTTCATCGTCGACGTTCACACGCACGTCTGTACCCGCCCGGGCCACTATCAGCTCGGCGTCAACACCACCGAGCG
>JANOGH010000184.1:0-5108 GCA_031414075.1 Betaproteobacteria bacterium
GCTTGCCGCTCTGCATCGTGATTGGCGTACTCGAGGTGGGTATGGTCGAGCATCCTGCCGCGGCAAGAGCTAATAGCAAAGTGATAAACCTTGATTTCATGCTGCTCTCCCCATTCGTCATGTGGGCCTAACGAGAATTCGACGGCCTAAACGCCGTGTATCCAGACGCCCGGCCGATGGAGCGGTAGGAAGCGCCTTGATTTTCCCCAGTTTCTCGCCTACTGTTATTAAACACAGTACCTGCCAAGTCGGGTTAATTGCCACCGTATAACGAAATAGGCGGCATGGAGATCGAACAATGTTAACGGAATCAAGGAATTCGTCAACGGAAACTTCCGGCCCCCGCCTCCTGGATAGGCTGCGTGGGGCGATCCGACGATTGCATTACAGTCGTCGCACTGAGGAAGCATATATTCACTGGACCAAGCGGTTCATCTACTTCCACGGTAAACGGCATCCTTCCGAGCTGGGGGAGGCTGCCGTTACGGCATTCCTGAACCACTTGGCCACCGAACGTAACGTCGCGGCGTCAACCCAGAATCAGGCCCTCTCCGCGTTGTTGTTCCTTTACAAAGAGGCGCTTGGCGTGGAACTCGATTGGCTCGACGGGTTGGTAAGGGCAAAACGTCCCCAACGCCTGCCGGTCGTGCTCACGAGGGAGGAGGTAGAGAAGATTCTCTGCGCTGTTGAGGGTACTCAATGGCTTATGGCCAGCCTTTTGTACGGAACCGGCATGCGATTGATGGAGTGTCTGCGACTACGGGTCAAGGACGTTGACTTCGGTTACAGCCAGATTCTGATACGGGACGGCAAGGGTGAAAAAGATCGGATCACAATGCTTCCGGGGCGGTTAACCGCCCCTTTGCAGACGCAGTTACAGAAAGTACGCCAGCTTCATGATCGGGACTTGAAGGAGGGATTTGGCGAGGTTCATTTGCCCTATGCGCTTGCCCGCAAGTATCCGCGCGCAGGCTTCGAATGGGGTTGGCAGTACGTTTTCCCCTCGAAGAGCCGGTCGGCCGATCCTGAAGATGGGATCATTCGACGGCACCATCTCGACGAAACAGGACTCCAGAGAGCCGTCAAGAGCGCAGTCCGCGCTTCTGGAATCTCAAAGCCGGTGCACTGCCATACATTTCGCCATTCGTTCGCCACCCATCTGCTGCAGTCCGGCTACGACATTAGAACTGTGCAGGAACTGTTGGGTCACTCAGATGTTTCGACAACGATGATCTACACGCACGTCCTTAACCGTGGCGGCCGCGGTGTGCTGAGCCCGCTCGATGCACATTGAATCGGCCCCGAATTCGGAAACCAAGAATACGATGGCATCGATCAGGTCCTGCTCTGGCGAGCAGGTGACGGGTAACAGGTGACTTGTGACTAGCGGATTCAAACCCAAATCTTGAGTACCAGAAAGATTTTACCCGTCACGCGTTATGGGCAAAGCCCGGTATCCAGCGAAGTCGGGCACCTGTCACTTGTCACGGGCTGCACGCTATGCCTGCAGCCCGGCGGAGAGGTGCTCTGGGACGTCGGTTTCGCCCGGGTGGTGCTGATCGGCGATGCCGATCATCCCGCCTACTGCCGGGTGATCCTGAATGCCCACAGAAAAGAGATGACCGACCTCGCGGAAGTCGAGCGCGCCCGGCTGATGAAGACGGTGTTTGTCGTCGAGCACGTGTTGCGCGAGTTGCTCGAACCGGAAAAGATCAACCTGGCCAGCTTCGGCAACCTGGTGCCGCACCTGCACTGGCACGTCATTCCGCGCTTTACCGACGATCCGCATTTTCCCAATCCGGTGTTCGGCCCCAGACAGCGTGTCGGCGCCCGTGCGCTGCCGGCGGAATTCGTCCGCTCGATGCGGCAACGGTTGTCCGGGTTGCTGGAGAAAAAAAACTAGCGGGGAATTGCGGGTTCCTCGGCCGCCGCCGGCTCCGGTTCTTTGGCGGCCAGGCGGCGGGTGTCGGGGAATACGACAGAAAAAGTACTGCCGCTGCCCGGCGTGCTCTGGATATCGAGACGTGCCTGATGGCGGTTCAGCACGTGCTTGACGATCGCGAGGCCCAGGCCGGTGCCGCCGGTTTCGCGCGAACGGCCGCGGTCCACGCGATAGAAGCGTTCGGTCAGGCGGTCGATGTGCTGCGGATCGATGCCGATGCCGGTGTCTTGCACGGCGAACGTCAACCGACCCTCGTGCATTTCCCAGCGTATTTCAATCTCGCCGTTTTCGGGCGTGTAGCGTACGGCGTTGCTGATCAGGTTGCCGAACGCGCTGCGCAATTCTTCGGCAGTACCTTGCAGCCATTCGGTGCTTTCCCGCTTGAGCCGAATTCGGTGACGGCCGGCCGACAGCGCCTGCGCGTCCTGATGCAGCGCGCGCAGCATCGCTGGCACGTTGACCTCCTCTTCCCGCGGCGGATTCTGTGTGCTCTCGAGCCGCGACAACGTGAGCAGATCCTCTACCAGGTGCGTCATGCGACTGGTCTGCTGTCTCATGAGTTCGATTGCGCGTTTCGACATTTCCGGGTCCGGTGTATCCATGTCGTCCAGCGTTTCCAGGAAACCACCGACGACGGTGAGCGGCGTGCGCAACTCATGCGAAACGTTGGCCACGAAATCGCGTCGCGTCGTTTCGAGGCGCTCCCAGCGGGTGATGTCGCGGCCGAGGATCAGTTTGCGGCTGTCGCCATAAGGTACCTGTTGCACGGACAGCACTATTTCGCCGCCCGCGCGCAACATTTTCAGCGCCAGCGGTTCGCCGGCATGATTCGACGACAGATGTTCGACGAATCGCGGCTGTCTGATGATGTAGGTGATCTGCTGACCGCGGTCGCGCCGGATGTCGAAGCCAAAATAGTCCTCGGCTTTCGGATTGCACCATTCGATGCGATCGTTGTCGTCGAGGATGACGACTGCGTCCGGCAACGCGGCGCCTGCAAGCTGAAAGCGCGACAGCGCCTCGCCGAGCCGTTGTTCCGTCTCCCGCTGGCGCTTGAGCATTCTGCGCATGTGGGACGACAGATACTCCCACGCGCCGGATCCCATCGGCATGCTCTGCGCTTGCGGATCCTGCAGCCAGCGGTACAGCAGCGAGAGATTGCGCAAATGATGCAGCAGCAAGCCGAGCAGCATCAGGCAGGCCAACAGCAGCGCACCCCTGGAGCCCAGGATCGGCCAGGAAAGAAGCGCGAGCACACCGATCAGGACGACGGTGGAGAGAGGCCTGCCCCACATGGACTTCAAGCGCTTCGACCCTCGAATTGTTGAGCGTTCTGTGATGGATGACAGTTGAACGCTCAATCCCTCACCCCGGCCCTCTCCCGGAGGGAGAGGGTGAGGGTTGATCTAATTCACTGATGTGAATTAGGGGAAGATCAATAAACGGCGTGAATTATCGCAGAATTCTGCGACACCGACCCGGCATGGACTCGATCAGCTCGCGGAGAAACGATAACCGGTGCCGCGCACGGTCTGCACCAGGCTGTCCAGTTTGGCGGGTTCGAGCGCCTTGCGCAGCCGCCGGATGTGCACGTCCACCGTGCGCTCCTCGACGAACACATGGTCGCCCCAGACCTGGTCGAGCAACTGGGTGCGCGAATGCACGCGTTCCGCATGCGTCATCAGAAAGTGCAGCATGCGGAATTCGGTCGGCCCGAGCTCAACGGGCGCGCCGTTGCCGGTGACGCGATGGCTGGCCGGATCGAGCTTCAGGCCGCCGAGCTGCACCATGTCGTCCGTCATCTCCGGCGCGCGCCGGCGCAGCACGGCCTTGATGCGGGCATTGAGCTCGCGGGGTGAAAAAGGCTTGGTGATGTAATCGTCGGCGCCGGTCTCCAGACCCTGCAGCTTGTCCTGCTCGTCGGAGCGCGCGGTCAGCATGATGATCGGTATCGCGCGGGTGCGCTTGTCGGCGCGCAACCGCCTCGCGAACTCGATGCCGGAGAGCCCCGGCAGCATCCAGTCCAGCAGGATCAGATCTGGCAGTGCATTGGCCACCAGGTTGAGCGCCTGCTCCGCGTTGTCGGCGCGCAACGGCAGATGGCCCGCCTGCTTGAGGTTGTAGGCGATCAGTTCCTGGATCGCCGGTTCGTCTTCGACGACGAGGATGTTGGCTGCCATAAATTCTATTTCCCGCTTGGTTTCCTACGTTTGCAATACTATGAAGCAAGTGTTACAAGCTCGTGACATGCTTGCGGGACGTCGGCACGGCTGACGGCTATGATGACGCCTGACGCAAACGCAAAAATTCTACTCCGATAACCGCCGTTTCCGAGAGTTACCATGGCAGGACTTCAACCCGGGACCCCTCGTCCCGTCGAAATCAAATTGCACCAGAAGTCCCGCGTCGTGGAGATCAGCTTCGACGACGGCAAGAGTTACCGCCTGTCCTGCGAGTATCTTCGCGTGTATTCCCCGTCGGCGGAAGTGCGCGGGCACGGGCCCGGACAGGAAGTCCTGCAGGAGGGCAAAAAGGACGTGGAAATAGCCGCAATCGAGCCGGTCGGCAATTACGCCGTCAAGCTGGTCTTCAGTGACGGTCACGACACCGGACTGTACTCCTGGGATTATCTCTACAGTCTCGGCGAAGATCAGCCGCGGCTATGGCAACAATATCTCGAAAGGTTGGCTCTGGCCGGCCTTTACCGAGAGCCGGCCGGTAAAGCGCCGCCCGTGTCAGGCGCAAAATCCGCCTGGAAGAAAATCTGAGCGCGGGCCGCAAGTTCTCATGAATTCGAACAAGACCACCGATTTCGGCTTCCAGAAAGTGCCGGAAGACGAAAAGGCAGGAAAAGTCGCCGGCGTATTCAGTTCGGTGGCGAATCGCTACGACCTCATGAACGACCTGATGTCGGCCGGGTTGCACCGCGTGTGGAAACGCTTCGCCGTCGAGATGAGCGGCGTACGCAAGGCAGGCCGCGTGCTCGATGTCGCCGGGGGCACCGGCGATCTCTCAACGCTGTTCGCATCCCGGGTCGGCGAACGCGGCGAAGTCTGGTTGACGGACATCAACCGCGAGATGCTTGCGCGCGGGCGCGATCGCCTGATCAATGCCGGCCACGTCATGCCGGCTTTGCAGTGTGACGCCGAGCGCCTGCCGCTGCCGG
>JANOGH010000185.1:0-1741 GCA_031414075.1 Betaproteobacteria bacterium
AGATAACCAAGCAATTGAACAAGCTGATCGACGTCGTGAAGGTCGTGGATTTGTCCGGCGGCGATCACATCGAACGCGAACTGATGCTGGTCAAGGTGCGCGCCGCGGGCAAGGATCGCGAAGAGATGAAACGCATGGCGGACATCTTCCGCGGCCGCATCGTCGATGTAACCGACAAGGCATACACCATCGAGCTCACCGGCACCGGAAGCAAGCTCGATGCGTTTCTGGGAGCGCTCGAACAGGACGTCATCCTGGAAACGGTGCGCACGGGCGCCTCGGGTATCGGCCGGGGCGAGCGCATCCTTAAAGTCTCGTGAGGGGCAAGGGGTGAGGGATAAGGGGTCTAAACAATGTTTTCCTCCACTCTCCTCCCTCTTTTCCCTCACTCCTAAACGCATTTACCACAAGAGGCAGCCATGAAAGTTTTCTACGACAAGGACGCAGACCTGCGTCTGATCAAGAGCAAGAAAGTCACCATTCTCGGCTACGGCTCGCAAGGCCATGCCCATGCGCTCAACCTGAAGGATTCCGGCATCAAGGTGACGGTCGGCCTGCGCAAGGGCGGTGCGTCCTGGGACAAGGCGAAAAAGGCCGGGCTGGAAGTCAAGGAACTGGCCGACGCCGTGAAGAACGCGGACTTCGTCATGATCCTGCTGCCTGACGAGCACATCGGCGAGGTGTATCGCGAAATCGAAAGCAGCATCAAGAAGGGCGCGGCGCTGGCCTTCGCGCACGGTTTCAACATCCATTTCGGCCAGGTCACGCCGCGCGCCGACCTCGACGTCGTAATGGTGGCGCCGAAGGCGCCGGGACATACGGTGCGTTCCACGTATGCCCAGGGGGGCGGGGTACCCATGCTGATCGCGATTCACCAGAATACCTCGAAGAAAGCGCGCGATCTGGCGCTGTCGTATGCCGCGGCGATCGGCGGCGGCAAGGCCGGCATCATCGAAACCAATTTCCGCGAAGAGACCGAGACCGACCTGTTCGGCGAACAAGTCGTGTTGTGCGGCGGGACCACGGCGCTGATCCAGGCGGGCTTCGAGACGCTGGTCGAAGCGGGGTACGCTCCGGAAATGGCCTACTTCGAATGCCTGCACGAACTCAAGCTGATCGTCGACCTGATTTACGAGGGCGGCATTGCCAACATGCGCTATTCGATTTCGAACAACGCCGAGTATGGCGACTTCACCCGAGGTTCGCGCATCATCACCGACGAGACGCGCAAGGAGATGCGCAAGATCCTCAAGGAAATCCAGACCGGGCAATACGCCCAGGAATTCCTGCTCGAGAACAAGACCGGCGCCACCAAGCTGGGCGCCATGCGCCGCATCGGCCGTGAGCACCAGATCGAAATTGTCGGCGGCAAGCTGCGCGAGATGATGCCGTGGATCAAGGCCAATCGGCTGGTCGACAAGTCGCGCAACTGATGTTGCGCGACGAGGCGCGAGGTATGAGGCACGAGGCGCGAGGAATCGCGTAAACAAACTGTGTTATTCAATCGCGACATGGCGCAACGGCAAAACGCAAAAGTCACGAGAGTTTTGGGTGTTACCTCGCGCCTCGTGCCTAGCGCCTCGTGCCTATGAACTCCTATCCCCACCCCATCATTGCCAAAGAGGGCTGGCCATTCCTGGGGGCCGCGCTTGTCCTCTCGATAATCGTTACCGGCGGCTGGGGCTGGTGGTCGGTTCCGTTCTGGCTGGCGACGCTGTTCATCCTGCAATTCTTCCGCGAT
>JANOGH010000186.1:0-2444 GCA_031414075.1 Betaproteobacteria bacterium
CGCTGATAGAGGTCATGGTCGTGTTGGTTATCATGGGTCTCTTTGTCGGCCTCGTCAGCACGATTATCAGACCGGACGATCGTGCCCTGCTCCGACTCGAGACCGAACGGCTGGCCCAACTTCTCGACCTTGCTGCAACAGAATCGCGGCTGACCGGCAAGTCCATTGCCTGGACGACGGAAGGCGCTGGCTACCGGTTTTGGCGATTCGGCGCCGACACCGACTGGTCGGAGATCCGCGATGTCGATTCTTTGCGCCCCAGAATTCTGCCGCCGGGAATGAAGATCGCCGGCTTGCGCGTGGAAAATACCTTGTATCAGGACAAAATGCGGCTGGAGTTCAACTCTTTTGGTCCGACGCTGGCCTTTGTCATTGAGATGACTTTTGGCCCCGCCAGCGACTCGGTGGAAGGCTCACCGATCGGCGAGGTACGCGTATTGCCGGACGAACGGAAAACGAATGGCGAGACGGCGCTGCGGTAGTCATCGGGGATTCACGCTTTTCGAAGTGCTGGTGGCTCTTGCGATCATTTCCATCGCCCTGTTGGCGGCAATGCGTGCGGCAGGACAAGGAACCAGCAATGTCAGCGAACTGCGCGCGCACCTGTTGGCCGGCTGGGTGGCACAAAACCTACTGGTGGAGCAGCGTGTGCGCGGCGATTGGCCATCTACCGGAATTCTGCGCGGCACCCAGAGTCAGGGAGGAATCGAGTTCACCTGGCGGGAAGAAATCTTTGCTACCCCGAACGGTGCATTCCGCAGAGTCGATATCTTCGTGTTCGTGGCGCCGGAGGAATCACGTTCGGTGGCCCACATGACCGGATTTCTGGTGCTCCCTCCCGGCACTGTGAGATGAGATCGCCTGCCTCCGCACGACTGGACGGCTTTACGCTGATCGAATTACTGACGGCCGTTCTGATTCTCTCCATACTCGCCCTGATGTCCTATCGCGGACTCGGGGCGGTACTCGATGCGCGCGCGCACGTGACCGGAGAAACGGAGAAATGGCGGCGAGTCGCTGCGTTTTTTGCCCGGTTCGAGCGCGATGTCCAACTCGCCGCGCCACGCTCGGTGAGGATTGCATCCGGCGAGGTGCCGGCGTGGCTCGGGAGACTGGAACCCTCAACCGATCCGCGTCTGGAATTCAGCCGCTTCGGCTCCCTCGAAGGGATCGATATTGAGCGGCGCGTTGCGTACCGGTTGAACGAAAAGCAGGAGATCGAATTATGGCTGTGGCCCAGCCTTGATATTGCGCCGGCGACAGTGCCCGCGCGTTACCGGGTGTTGGCCGGTGTGACGACGCTTGACCTCCAATATCTCGATGCCAATTCCGCCTGGGTAAATGTCTGGCCCAGTTCGCGGCTCGACCCACCCATTCCGCAGGCTGTGCGATTGCGCATTGTGCTCGCCTCCAAGGAAGAACTTGTGCGCGTTTTTGCGCTGAAATTATGAATCCCGCACAACGAGGCGTGGCCGTTGTCATGGCGATGAGCGTGGTCGCCCTTGCAGCGATTGCCACGACCACCATGATGACGACACAGAGCATGTGGTCGCGTGAAAGTGAGCTCTCCGTCGATCACGCCCAGGCACAAGTCCTGATTCAGGCTGGAGTGGACTGGGCCCGTGCGGTGCTAAGCGATGACCGTCGATTCAACAACATTGATCATTTGAAGGAACCCTGGGCACTCCGCTTGCCGCCCATGCCGGTCGACAACGGCGAACTTGCCGGCTATATCGATGACCAACAGGGAGCATTCAATCTTAATAATCTGGCTACGGGAGGGAAAATCAGCGTCGTGCAGTTTGAGCGGTTCCGCCGTCTGCTGTCGATATTGGGGCTTCCGACCACGCTTGGCTACGCGCTTGCCGACTGGATCGATGCGGACAACGAGGCGCAGCCAAACGCAGGCGCCGAAGACGAATACTATCTGTCGCTACAGCCGCCCTACCTTGCGGCAAACCGGCCCCTGACCGACGTGGCAGAACTTGCGCGGGTGCGCGGATTCAACGACGAGGTGCGCGCACGGCTGAGCCCATTTGTAAGTGCCCTACCCGCAAATACGGCCATCAACGTGAACACTGCCTCAGCCGAGGTCCTTTCCGCTGTCATCGAGGGGCTGGATCTGGATGCGGCACGCGCATTGGTCGCACAGCGTGAGCGTGCCTATTTTCGTGATTACGCAGATTTCTCGAGCCTGTTGCCCCGCGGCATTGAAATCGCAACGAACGACCTCATGGTAACCAGTCGTTACTTCGTTGCGCGCGTGCGCGTGACCATCGGCGGCGCGGAAGCGCGCGGCACGGCGCTTCTGGCGCGGTCCGATATTGGATGGCCAGCCATCGTGTGGCGCAAATACCAATGAATCTGCTTCGAGTCTATTGTCCGTTGCGAGCATCACCGCCTCAGTGCCAGTGGGCATTGCTGAACGACAATGGCAAATCTAC
>JANOGH010000187.1:0-3267 GCA_031414075.1 Betaproteobacteria bacterium
GTCATGATGTTCACGGATTCGACGTTGAGCGTGGCGAGCAGCGAATAAAGCGTGGTTGTCTTGCCGCTCCCGGTCGGGCCTGTCAGAACCAGAATGCCTTCCGGGCGGGCGAGCATGAGATTCAGTTTCGCCATCACCGGCTTGGGCAGCTTCATCTGCTCCAGGCTGATGATCGATTTTTCGCGGTCGAGTATGCGCAGTACGATGTTCTCGCCCCAGATCGTGGGCTGAGAGGACACGCGAAAATCCACCGGCCGCCCGTTGAGGTTGAGCGAAAGTCGCCCGTCCTGTGGCGCGCGCGTTTCGGCGATGTTCATGCCGCTGATGACTTTGATCCTGACGGCAATGCCCGGCCAGTAGTTCTTGTGCAGGCTGCGTATCTGTTCCAGTACGCCGTCGATGCGGTAGCGGATGCGCAGAAAGGCGAATTCCGGCTCGAAGTGAATGTCCGAAGAACCGCGCTTGACCGCATCGACGAGCAGCGCACCGACCAGCCGGACGATCGGCTGGGTGTACTCGTCTACACCGGCTTGCTGCAGGCTCTGATAATCGATCTCGCCGGTTTCGATCTCCCGCAGGATGCCGTCGACGGAAAGCTCGTGGCCGTAGAATTGGTCGATGAATTCGTCGAGCTGCGCCTGGCCGGCGAGCACCGTCTTCATCTGGATGTTGTGCCCGAGGGTGGCACGCAACTGATCCAGCGCCACCACGTTGAACACTTCGGTGATCGCTACGATCAGCATATTCTGATCGGCGTCATAGGCGATTGGCAGCAAGCGATGCAGCCGGGCAAACTCCTGCGGGACCAGTTTGAGCGCTTCGGCGTCCACCAGCGCTTGGGAAAGATCGATACTTTCCTGGCCGATGGTCCGCGCCATGATGTCGCGGATGACTGCTTCGGTGACGAATCCGAGTCGGACCAGAAGCCGCCCGATCGGCATGTTCTGGGTTTTCTGCTCGGTGAGCGCGATGCGCAACTGATCGTGGGTGATCAGGCCCTGCTGAACCAGCAACTCTCCCAGACGAAGCTTCTTGCGCTGCTCGGACATCTGCGCTAACTCACTGCTCTACGCGAGTGGAAAGCTGGCCGACGCGCTGGATGACGAGGCTTTGATCGAAGTTGGCGTGGCCTTTCTTGAAGGACAGATCCAGGGCCTTGCGGTAGTAATCGAGCGCCAGCCGATTCTGGCCGAGATGCTCCAGGCCGATGGCCAGGTTGAACGCGTAATCCGGATTGTCCTTTTGCATCTGATAGGCCTGATAATAAGCCTGCTGCGCGAAAGGCCACTGCCCCTGTTCGGCGTAGAGATTGCCGAGGGAGAAATAGAGGAAGGCGGAGGGATCGCGGGCAATCAGCTGCTTCAGGCGGGATTCGCTGGCCGGCAGATCAGCGCCGCCGACAATCGAGATCAAGCCCGCCTGCGCATAGGAATTGCGCGGATCCAGCTCCAACACCCGCTGATAGTAGCGGCTGGCATCGTCGATGCGGCCTTCAGTCAGGGCAATCGCTCCCAATCCGAGCAGGGCATCTATATTGCGCGGTTCGGCCTGCAGGACTTGCTCGTACAGCCCTTTGGCGCGTGCATGGTCTCCGCTTTGCAGCGTTTCGTAGGCTTGCATCAGCATGGGATTGATCGGTACTACGTCGGCCGCGTCACGACGCACCGAAATATCGCCTGAGGGCTTGGACTGCGAGGGCGGGATTACGACGGTCTCGATCGAATTGCTAGCATCGGCGAGTGGTGCCGATCCGGGCCCGCGACGCAGTTTTGTCGCCGCGCCGGGGAAGGGTTTGGCGACCGTCGATTCCCTGGCCACCGCCCCTTTGGCAGCCGGTTCGCCAAGGATTGAAGGTGATGCGGGCGCAGTGCGCGGGGCTGGGGCAGCAGCAGTCGGTCCGCTGGCCATCGCAGCGGCCCCTGCTCCGGCACCGGTAACGGGCGTGGCCGTGCTCCCTGGCATTCCGCTGATCTTTGCATCTGCCGGCTGTGGCGGGGCATTCACGGCGGGCGCTTGGGGGGTGGGGGCTGCTGCCAACGGTGACGGCGCTGGCGCCGAACGGCGAAACGGCTGATTCACTTGCAGGTAGACATAAATCCCGTATCCCACAGCTAATAGAATCGCGATGCCGACGACGCTTAGCATGTAATGTTCGCGCGCGTACTCCAGCGCATCGAATGCCGGTACGCTCCCAGCCTGCACCACGGTTGCAGCCTGCGCAGATGTAGGTGATGCGGGGGAATCCGGGTGGCTGCGCGGCGCTGAAGGCGTCGGTTCCAGCGCCAATTCGTCCGCCATCGCCAATGCGTCGGCCGAAAGATCGACCTCGCCTTCTTCACGGTTTTTTGCGGCTTTCTGCAGGGCTTGGAGCAACAAGCTCATGGAGTCTTGCCGGTCGGATCGATCGTCGGCAGGAAACGGCGGAAAAACTTCAGTTCGTCACTGTCCAGCGACGGGTTGCTGATTACGGTCGCCTTGATGAAGATGATCAACTCGGTCTTCGACACCGCTTCGTCACGATAGCTGAATACGTCGCCCACAGGGGAGGCGAGCCGCCCCAGGCCGGGCACGGCGTCGCGGTCGCGCTGCACATTGTCCTGCATCAACCCGCCAAGAATGACGGTCTGGCCGCTGCCGGCCTGCAGCACCGATTCCATTTCCCGGACCTGGATCTGCGGGACCAGATTTGCTATCGCAGGGGAGATTTCGACTCCAATACTGTTGAACGTAGCCCGCAGCGCAGGATTGGGGTCCTGGACCGTGCTCGAAATCCGCGAAATCGTCGGTCTGACCGTCAGATTCACCGTTCCCGAATCGGTGACCTGAGGCAGCACGCTCATCACCAGTCCTACCGCAACCGTATTTGCGGTTGTGGTGAAAGTCGTGACTGCCGGTGACACAGTGGTGGCGAGGACCGTCTGCGACTCGATATGGAAGAAGACGACGTTGTCCACCACTTTCAACAGCGCGGTTTGGTTGTTGAGCGCCATGAGCTTCGGGCTCGATAGCACCCTGGTGTTGCCGAACTGCTCGAGCAGGCGGATGGTCGCACTGACGCTGCCCACGCTGGAGCTCGGATTCGTGTAGCCGATCGTCATGCCGCTGGGCGCCCCCGTCGGCGGGGCGCCTAGCAATTGCTGCGTAAATGAAGCGCCATTGCCAATTGAAGTGGCCAGCCGGCTCCAGTCTACGCCGGCCTGATATTTGTTGGAGAGCTGCACCTCGACAATGGTGGCTTCGATCAGCACCTGCCGCTGCGATGCCGAG
>JANOGH010000188.1:0-1931 GCA_031414075.1 Betaproteobacteria bacterium
CTGGAGAGCAGAGTCGAAGAAGGATATCCACCCAGCCGATACTATGGCAACAATGATGCCGAATGCTTCAGCATCAGATTTTTCGTAGCGACAATTCGGCGACGTGAATTTGAAATCGTATCCAACACCCTCCATGATCGAAAGCGTCTGGATGGAGCGGAAGTTGTAATACATCGGGGATCGGTCTGACGACCTGTCATTTATACACAACTTTCGTCGGCGGGGCGGAATTTTTTTATACGGCGGCATGAGATTTGCGCCATGAGGTTTGACGGGCGAGTGACTGTCAAATCGGCATGGAGGCAGACGATGTGCGAAGGCATTGCGGCGGAGTTGCAGGGGATCGCGTTGGGGGATCGGCGATTGAACAAACGCAGCGAGCGGCTCATCGAATCGCTGGCGGCCAACCCGGAGGCCAGCATCAATGCGGCCTGTGACGGGTGGAGCGACACGCTCGCGGCGTATCGATTTTTCAACAACGCCGCGGTGACTCCGGAGCAAATTCTCGCACCGCATCGAGAGGCCACGCAGCGCCGTCTGCGTGAGCATCCTGTCGTGTTGATCGTGCAGGACACGACGGAACTGGACTTCACCAAACATCCGCCGAAGGATGCGCAGTGCCTCAACACGCCGGACCGCTTCGGGCTGTACGAGCATGTGCAGTTGGCGATCACGCCGGACAAGCTGTGCCTGGGCGTGGTGGGTGCGGAGTTCTTTGATCGCGCGCCGGAGACGTTGGGAAAATCGGCCCAGCGCCGCGCGATGCCGATCGAACAGAAGGAAAGTTTTCGCTGGCTGGAGGGCTATCGGTCCGCGTGCGAATTGGCGCGGGAATCGCCGGCGACGCAGATCGTGAGCATTGCGGATCGCGAAGCGGACATCTACGACATCTTCGTTGATGCGCAGCAGCAACCGGGACCGCGGGCCGAGTTCATCATCCGGGCCAACCGGGATCGTTGCACGCCGGAACACGATGGCGCGGCGGGGCCGGCGGTCTTTTGCAAGGTGCGCGACGAGGTCGCTCAATCCCCGCGGCGGGCGACGCGCAGCATCGAACTCAGTCAGACGCCGCAGCGCACCGCGCGGCAAGCCCAGCTTGAGATTCGCGCGATCACGGTGTCGGTGAAGCCGCCGCATGAGCGTTCGCGATTGCCGTCGGTCACTTATAATGTCGTGCTGGTGGAAGAGGTGCACGGTCCGGGCGATGGGACGGATGTGTCGTGGCTGTTGATCACCAGCCTGCCGATCGAGACGTTCGATCAAGTGCTGCTGGTGATCGATTATTATGTGGCGCGGTGGGTGGTGGAAATTTATTTTCGCACGCTGAAAACCGGCTGCCGCGTCGAAGACATCCAACTGGAAACGAATTCCCGCTTGAAGAACTGCCTGGCGTTTTACCAGATCATCGCCTGGCGGGTGCTGTATCTGACGTACCTGAACCGCACCTGTCCGATCTTGCCTTGCACGGCGGTTTTTGACGAGAGCGAATGGAAGTCGGTGTGGTGCGTGGTCGCCCAACAGCCGCTTCCCGAGAAGCCGCCGACGCTCGCGGACTTTTTGAAACTGCTGACGCAACTCGGCGGCTACAACAACCGCGCGACCGAAGCCCCCGCCGGCCCGCAGCCGATGTGGACCGGCCTCCGCCGCATGACCGACTTCGCCACCGCCTGGCTCGCCTTCGGCCCGCAAACTGGAAAAGTTGTGTATAAATGACAGGCCCAGTACCCCTGCTACTTCCTTGCCGGCGGAGATTTCTGGCCGGTGCGGGGCGGGAGGATTCGGCGCGGCGGCTCCAGGACGCCCAGGAATTGGCGCAGGGCGTCGTCCAGTTCTGGAATGGTTCGCGTCTCGACATTCGGATCTTTGATATGACCCGAGACGCTGACGCCGACCCAACCCCGGCTCATCAGGCCGACGACGTCGCTGATCAC
>JANOGH010000189.1:0-15981 GCA_031414075.1 Betaproteobacteria bacterium
GGCAATGTCCAGCGCAGTGATTTCCCTGGCGTATACGGCCCCGGCACTGTCTCGCCGCAGAATTCCGGTCGAAGCGGCCAGCCGCTGCAGGTAGATCTTACGCAGCGGCCCCGGCAGGGAAGACTGCAACTGCTGCAGGGAAAAGCCGGGGCGGTGCGCAATCACGATATGGGCCAGGTCGAATAGCTCCTCCCACCGGTGCCAGGTAGTCAATGCGGAAAAAGCGTCCGACCCCATCAACAGGCACAGCGGGCGGTTGCCCAGTTCGGCCCGCATTTCATTCAGGGTGTCGAAGGTGTAGCAAATACCCTGACGGCGGATTTCGCGGTCGTCCGCCTCGAAGCGCGGATTGCCGGCGATCGCCAGGCGCACCATCTCCATCCGGTGAACTCCGATCACCCGCGGCGTGCCTCGGTGCGGCGGCGCACCAGTCGGAATAAAGCGAACCTTGGACAGGCCGATGCCATCCGCAAGTTCTTCGGCCAGGCGCAGATGGGCGCAATGGACGGGATCGAAGGTCCCGCCCAGCACGCCGATGGGGGATGCGAGACTCAATGGCTGCGAACAGCGCCCCTGAAGGGGTACCGTTCACTGTTCACAGAAGCACCCGGCGGATATCCGACAGGGTAGCCGACAAGTTGGTAATGAACCGCGCACCCTGTGCGCCGTCCACCGCACGATGATCGTAGGACAGCGACAGCGGCAGCAGCAGCCGCGGCACGAACTGCCCGTCCTTCCAGACCGGTTTCATCGACGCCTTCGATACGCCGAGAATCGCGATCTCGGGCGCATTGATGATTGGGGTGAAATGCGTGCCGCCGATTCCGCCCAGGCTGGAGATGGAGAACGTTCCACCCTGCATTTCGGCCGGGCCCAGCTTGCCGTCGCGCGCCTTAGCGCTGATCTCCCCGAGTTCCTGCGCCAGTTGCAAGACGCCTTTCTGATCGACGTTGCGAACCACCGGCACCACCAGCCCACCCGGCGTATCGACCGCGACGCCAATGTGATAGTAGCGCTTCAGGATCAGCGCATCGCCCGCGGGCGCGAGCGAAGAATTGAATTCCGGATGATTCTTCAGCGCAGCGACGACCGCCTTCATGATGAAGGCGAGCGGCGTGAGCTTGACGCCCTGCCTCTGCGCGTCATCGGCCATGCTTTTGCGGAAGGCTTCGAGTTCGGTGATGTCGGCTTCGTCGTTCTGCGTGACATGCGGGATCGATACCCAGTTGCGATGCAGGAACGGACCGGAAATCTTCCTGATGCGAGACAGAGCCAGGGTCTCCACCGGGCCGAACTTTGCGAAATCCACCTGCGGCCACGCCGGCAATCCAAGCGACAACCCCGCCCCGCCAGCGCTTGCAGCGGACGGTTGCGCCAGTGCGGTCTTGACGAAGCCGGCGATATCTTCCTGGAGGATGCGCTGTTTGGGACCGCTGCCTTTGACGCGTGCGAGATCGACGCCGAGTTCGCGTGCGAAGCGTCGCGCAGAAGGGCTCGCGTGCGCTCGCGAGAATCCTTCTTCGTTGATCGCAGCCGGGGCGGAAGTCTGCGGGGCGGTTACCGGTGCCGGCGCAGCAGCAGGTGCGGGCGCCTGCGCGACAGGGGCCTGCGCAGGGGCGGCTGCCGGTTTCTGCGCTGCGGGCGCAGCGGCGACAGCCGGTGCCCCGGCGCCTTCGCTGATTTCCAGGCTCAGGATCGCCGCGCCTTCCGATACCTTGTCGCCGGGTTTGATTTTCACTTCCTTGACCACGCCGGCGAACGGCGCCGGCACCTCCATCGTCGCCTTGTCGGATTCAAGTGTGATCAGCGAATCCTCCGCCTTCACGCTATCGCCCGGTTTGACCAGAACTTCGATCACCGGGATGTTCTTGAAGTCGCCGATATCGGGGACGAGGACGTCGCGCAGGCTGCCCATGTTTTATCTGGTGAATAGTGAATGGTAAATAATGAATGGGGAATGGTGAATCGTAAATGGTGGAGCCGGTCGCCGATTCCCTATTTCCCATTCCCCATTCACGCTGTTACACGGTAACAGGATTCGGCTTGTCGGGATCGATGCCATATTTCTTGATTGCTTTGGCGACCGTCGCGGCCGGAATGCTGCCTTCGTCGGCCAGCGCCTTCAGCGCCGCCACGGTAACGTAGTAGCGATCCACCTCGAAGAACTTGCGCAGCTGCCGGCGGTAATCCGAGCGGCCAAAACCGTCGGTTCCGAGCACGACATAGTGCTTGTAGAGGAATGGCCGGATCTGATCGGCGAACAGCTTCATGTAATCGGTCGCTGCCACTACCGGACCGGGCGCCGCATTGAGGCAGCGGCCGACATAGGTTTCTCGCGGTTTGTCTTCCGGATGCAGCAGGTTCCAGCGCTGCACATCGAGGCCTTCACGGCGCAGCTCGTTGAAGCTGGGGCAGCTCCAGACGTCCCCCGCGATGCCAAAATCCTTTTCCAGCAGGTCCTGCGCAGCGATGACTTCGCGCAAAATCGCACCGCTGCCCAGCAGTTGCACGCGCGGGGCGTCTTTTTTCCCTCGTCCCTCGCGAAGCTTGTACATCCCTTTTAGGATGCCTTCCTCGACGCCCTTTGGCATGGCCGGCTGGACATAATTTTCGTTCAGCAGCGTTATGTAGTAGAAAACATCCTGCTGTTCCCTGAACATGCGGCGCAGCCCGTCCTGGATGATGACCGCGACTTCGTAAGCGTAGGTCGGGTCGTACGAGACGCAGTTCGGGATCGTCGACGACAGGATGTGGCTGTGGCCGTCCTCGTGTTGCAGGCCTTCGCCGTTCAGCGTGGTGCGCCCGGACGTGCCGCCGAGCATGAAACCGCGCGCACGCTGGTCGCCCGCCGCCCAGGCCAGATCGCCGACGCGCTGGAAACCGAACATGGAGTAATAGATGTAGAACGGAATCATGGACACGCCGTGATTCGAGTACGACGTGGCCGCCGCGATCCATGACGACATTGCACCGGGTTCGTTGATGCCCTCCTGCAGGATCTGCCCGTGCTTGTCCTCCTTGTAGAACATCAACTGGTCGGCGTCCTGCGGCGTGTAAAGCTGCCCGACCGAGGACCAGATGGCGAGCTGGCGGAACATGCCTTCCATGCCGAAGGTGCGCGACTCGTCCGGCACGATCGGCACCACGCGCTTGCCGACGTTCTTGTCTTTCACCAGGATGTTCAGAATGCGCACGAACGCCATCGTCGTCGATGACTCGCGTTCCTCCGAGCTCTTCAGCAGCGGCTCGAAGGCGGACAACGGCGGGATTTCCAGCGTATCGCCCTTCTGCCGGCGCGCGGGCAGGTAGCCGCCCAGCGCCTCGCGGCGCTTGCGCATGTAGTCGAGTTCCGGCGAGCCTTCGTCGAAGGTCAGGTAAGGCACTTCATCCAGTTTGTCGTCGGGCACCGGCAGGCCGAAGCGGTCGCGGAATGCCCTCAGCGACGTCGTGCCCATTTTCTTCTGCTGGTGGGTGATGTTCTGGGCTTCGCCGGCTTCGCCCATGCCGTAACCCTTGATGGTCTTGGCCAGGATCACCGTCGGTTGGCCTGCGGTTTTCACCGCCGCCGCATAGGCGGCGTACATCTTGTGCGGATCGTGGCCGCCGCGATTCAGACGCCAGATGTCGTCGTCGGACATGTTGGCCACCATCTCCAGCAACTCGGGATACTTGCCGAAGAAGTGCTTGCGCACGTAGGCGCCGTCCCTGGATTTGAAGGTCTGGTACTCGCCGTCGACCGCTTCTTCCATGCGCTTGACCAGCGTGCCGTTCTTGTCCTTGGCCAGCAACGGATCCCAGTACGCGCCCCAGATCACCTTGATCACATTCCAGCCGGCGCCGCGGAAATCCGCCTCGAGTTCCTGGATGATCTTGCCGTTGCCGCGCACCGGGCCGTCGAGGCGCTGCAGGTTGCAGTTCACAACGAAAATGAGGTTATCGAGTTTCTCGCGCGCCGCCACGCCGATCGCGCCCATCGATTCGGGTTCATCGATTTCGCCGTCGCCGAGGAAACACCAGACCTTGCGCCCCTCGGTGTTGGCGAGGCCGCGGTCCTGCAGGTATTTCATGAAGCGGGCCTGGTAGATTGCCATGATGGGACCCAGTCCCATCGATACCGTCGGAAACTGCCAGAAATCCGGCATCAGCCATGGGTGCGGATAGGAAGACAGGCCTTTGCCATCCACTTCCTGACGGAAGTTGTCCATCTGCTCCCGCGACAGCCGGCCGAGCATGAAGGCGCGGGCATAGACGCCTGGGGCCGAATGCCCCTGCACGAACACCAGATCGCCGCCGTGTTTTTCCGAAGGGGCGTGCCAGAAATGGTTGTAACCCACGTCATACAGCGTTGCGGCAGACGCAAAGCTGGCGATATGGCCGCCGAGTTCCGAGGATTGCTTGTTGGCGCGCAACACCATTGCCGCGGCGTTCCAGCGTACGTACGAGCGGATGCGATGCTCCAGCTCGTGATCGCCGGGGGAGCGTTCCTCCTGGCCGGGCGGGATGGTGTTGATGTAGGCGGTATTGGCGCTGTACGCAAGGTAAGCGCCCGAGCGCCGCGCCTTCTCGATCAGTTGCTCGAGGATGTAGTGCGCGCGCTCGGGACCTTCATGCTGCAGGACTCCGTCGAGGGCATCCAGCCACTCGTTCGTCTCTTGCGGATCGTCGTCCGGAAGTGCTGCCATGGTTCTACCTTTGGTGAGGTTGCTGTCGTTGCTTTTCAGGGGACGGCAGCGCTTGTGGCGCGCTCCCCATTGCAGTGAAAAATTATAGCACCGAGAGCCGGCCTCAAGCCGCGCCGGGACGCGGATTTGCACTGCGTCATCTGGCGGTGGGGGCAATGCGTCCGAGCAGGTAGAACTCGTCATTCGGACGCATGTCGATCAGGTGCGCCATGCGGTTGGACAGCGCGAAGAATGCAGTGATGCCGCCGATGTCCCAGATATCTTCCGCGCTGAAGCCGTGGCCGCGCAGGATTTCGTGGTCCGCATCGGTCATCGTCTCGGGCGTGCGCGAGAGTTTGCAGGCGAAATCCAGCATCGCCTTCTGCCGCGGCGCGAGGTCGGCTTTGCGATGGTGAATCGCCACCTGGTCGGCGATCTGCGGATTCTTCGCGTAGATGCGCAGGATGGCGCCGTGCGCGATCACGCAGTACGGGCACTGGCTGAGCCCGCTGGTGGCAACGACGATCATTTCCTTGTCGGCTTTCGACACACCGGAAGCTTTCAGCATCAGCGCGTCGTGATACGCGAAAAAGGCGCGAAACTCGTCCGGGCGGTGCGCCAGCGTCACGAATACATTCGGAATGAACCCGGCCTTTTTTTGCACTTCCAGCATCTTGTCGCGGATGTCTTGCGGCAGGTCTTCGAGTTTCGGTACTGGATATTTGCTGATAGGCTGGGTGGACATGGTTATTTTCTGGATCCTAGGACTGAACCGCAAAGGCGCGAAGGCGCAAAGGAGGGCACGCAAAGGAATACCAAACTGAATCGGGAATGGTCTTGGCAAAGTGACAGTTGTGCCCAGTTTTTCGTTATTGTTGTTCTTGCTCTCCTTCGCGTTTCCTTTGCGCCTTCGCGCCTTCGCGCCTTTGCGGTGAAGGGTTAATCGTACTTGCGTAAGTCTTCGATGACTTTGCCGTCATTCGGCAATGAGCCGATATCGGCGAACTCGACCTCGCCGCGCAGTTTGCAGACATCGCGCACGCTCTCGGCAATGGCCTGTGACAGCGTGTCGTTGCGACTGCGAACTTCGCAGCGCAAGCGCATGCGATCGTTGCGCTCGGCATCGTGCTCCACGCTCAGACGCGCCTTCAGGATTTCGGGATGGCGTTTGACGACCTGGTCTATCTGCGACGGATGCACGAACATGCCCTTCACTTTCGTCGTCTGGTCGGCGCGACCCATCCAGCCCTTGATGCGCATGTTGGTGCGGCCACAGGCGCTCATGCCCGCTGCGATTGCCGACAAATCGCCCGTGGCGAAGCGGATCAGCGGATATTCGTTGCATAGCGTGGTGACGACGACTTCGCCGACCTCTCCCTCGGCAACGGTTTCGCCGGTGCCCGGGCGCAGGATCTCGACGATGACGCCTTCGTCCACCACGAGTCCGCCCATCGGTTCGGTTTCGTAGGCAATCAATCCCAGGTCCGCCGTGCCGTAGCTTTGCCGCACATCGATGCCGCGACTCTTGAGCATTTCCCGCACCGGCGGCAGGAAGGCTTCGCCCCCCACGCTGGCCTTCTTCAGACTGGTGACATCCGCCTTCAATTCATCTGCTTTCTCGAGAATGATTTTCAGGAAAGACGGCGTGCCGGCATAACCGTCCGGTTTGAGGCCGGCGATGGCCGCCACCTGCAATTCGGTTTGCCCGATCCCGGCCGGAAACACCGCGCAGCCCACCGCCTGTGCCCCTAAGTCGATCATGAAACCGGCCGGTGTGAAGTGATAGGAAAAGGTGTTGTGCACCAGATGGCCACGGCGAAAACCGGCGGCGAACAACGCACGGCCGAAGCGCCAGAAATCTCCGCGCGCGCCCTGCGGGTCATAGATCGGCCCGGGTGACGAAAAAACTCTGCCGAGATTGCCGGTTGCAATCGCCGTCATGCCGGCGAACGGCAGCGATTCCTTTTGCAATGCAATCAAGTCGGACTTGCGCGTAACCGGCAATCCGGCCAGCGCCTTGCGATCGCGTATGGCGCTCTCATCGACGTCCCGCAACAGCCGGGCAAAGTAAGCGGCATTCGCCTTGGCATGCCGGAGCTGTCCGGGCAGCGCACCGAACAGCGCGCGCTCGCGCTGTTCCGGGTCTCTCGTTTCGAGGTCGTCGTAGTAGTCCATTCTGTACAGTGACAAGTAACAAGTGACGGGTGACAGGTGGGGTACATGCGCCCTGCGACGGAACGCGCATGTCACTCGTCACTCGTAACCTGTCACACGCGAGTCAAGCGAGCCATCTCTTGCGGCGACGATAGTGCTTCGCGTCGCGGAAACTCTTGCGTCCCGCAGTCGACAGTCCAAGATAAAACTCTTGCACGTCTTCGTTGCGGGCCAGATCCGCAGCCGGGCCGTCCAGAACCACGCGGCCGTTTTCGAGGATATAACCGTAGTCGGCGTGGCGCAATGCGACGTTGGTGTTCTGTTCGGCCAGCAGGAAACTTACTTTTTCCTTCTCGTTGAGACTGCGCACGATCTCGAATATTTCTTCGACGAGCTGCGGGGCTAGTCCCATCGAGGGTTCATCGAGAAGAATCATGCTCGGGCGCGCCATCAGCGCGCGGCCGATCGCCGTCATCTGCTGTTCCCCGCCCGAAGTGTAACCGGCCTGGCTCCTGCGCCGTTCCTTGAGCCGCGGGAAGTACTGATAAACCATTTCCAGGTCGCGCCGGATCGCGTCTCGATTGCCGCTGCGCGTGAAGGCCCCGGTCAGCAGATTATCTTCGATGCTCAGGTGAGGAAAGCAGTGGCGCCCCTCCATCACCTGAATCACGCCGCGCCTGACCAGATCCGAAGGCGTGAGTTTCTCGATGCGCTCGCCCTTGTATTCGATGTAGCCCTTGGTCACTTCGCCGCGCTCGCCCTTGAGCAGGTTCGAGACCGCGCGCAGGGTGGTGGTCTTGCCGGCGCCGTTGCCTCCAAGGAGCGCGACGATCTTGCCTTCCGGGACGGTGAGCGAGACACCCTTGAGTACCAGGATGACGTGGTTGTAGATGACTTCGATGCCATTCACGGTGAGCATGGTCGCACTCATCGGGGCGCTCTCCTCTGATCTGAAATATTCGGCTTTTCCGGTAACTCAGGCCGAGCCGCCGGAAAAACCGCCTGCACTGCGGGAATCACGGCGCAGGCGGTCGCAGTTATGCGCTCAGGACGAGGCGTCCTTCGCGCAGTCGCGCGCGGGGACTTTTTTCTCCACCGCATAATTTGCGGCCGAGGCACGGATGAGCGGCTGGATGACCTTCAGATCCGACTCGTAAGGCCCACCGGTAATGCTCCATTTTTTCCCGTCCCAGGTCTGGACGCCGCCGCTATGCGCGCCCTGATGGTCTGAGCAGGTGGTCCGGATCGGATTCATGAAGCCTTCGAAGCCGAGCTTCCTTATCGCTGCGGCGTCAAGCGCAAGATTTTCCAGGCCCCAGCGCACTTGCTCGCCGGTCAGTGGCTTCTTGCCGTACCGGGACTGGGCGCGCTTCACCGCCTCGACACCCAACATTGACGACACCATTCCGCGGTTGTACAGCACCGCTCCGATCTCGTCCTTGTTGCCGGTGCCCTGGCCTTTATCATATACGTACTTGATCATGTCCTTGTGCACCTGGCCCTGGCCACCCGACGCGAGGAACACCAGCGCGTTGTAGCCTTTAGCGCCATCGCCTGCCGGGACCACATCGGGCTCGGCTCCCGACCACCACACGCCATACATTTTCTCGCGCGCGTAGCCGGTTGCGACCGCTTCCTTGATGGAGGTCGAATTCATCACGCCCCAACCCCAGAGAAAAACGTAATCGGGCCGCTGCTGGCGGATCTGCAGCCAGGTGGCCTTCTGCTCGACGCCCGGGTGGGTGACGGGCAGCAGCAACAACTCGAAGCCATGCAATTTGGAGCGCGCCTCCAGCAGCGGGATTGGTTCTTTGCCGTAGGGCGAGTCGTGATAGACCAGCGCGATTTTCTTGCCGTCAAGCTTATCCAGGCCCCCTTCTTTCTTGCCTACATGCTGGATCAGGATGTCGGCTGCGTCCCAGTAGGTCCCGCCCAGCGGGAAATTCCACTTGAACACCGCGCCGTCTACCGAGTCGCCGCGGCCGTAGCCGGGGGTGACCAGAGGAATTTTGTCCTTGGGCGCCTTGTCGGTCAGCGCGAAGGTGATGCCGGTCGACAGGGGCTGGAACAAGGTGGCGCCGGTCGGGCCCTTGCCCTTCAGGCGCTCATAGCACTCCACGCCGCGGTCGGTGGCGTAGCCGGTCTCGCATTCCTCGTAGCTGATCATGACGCCGTTGATACCGCCGTCGCGCGCGTTAACCAACTTGAAGTAGTCGACAAAACCGTTGGCGAAGGGGACACCATTGGGCGCATAAGCGCCGGTGCGGTATACCAGGGCCGGGAAGAACTGTTCCTGCGCCTGTACTGGCGCACTGGCTGTAACGGCCACGGCAGCGGCGACGGTCCCGACGCATACGGCCAGGACCCTGATTTTCTCTGTAAGTTTCATTTCCGTTACCTCCTTAAATAAAAAGCCTGGAACGGGACGCTCGCGGCGGCCAAACTAAGCCGTCAGACACTAATGCGGGAATGGCCACAAGCGCAGTTTTTCCTTGCCGATCGCCCACAGACGCGCCAGTCCCTGCGGCTCCACGATCAGGAAAAACACGATCAGCGAACCGAAAATCATCGACTCCAGATGCGAAACCATGGCCGTCGACATGTCGACGCCTATCCACTCCGGCGCCCGGTTCAGCAGAATTGGCAATGCCACGATAAAGAACGCGCCAAAGAAGCTTCCGAGGACAGAGCCCATGCCGCCGATGATGATCATGAACAGCAAATTCAGCGACAGGGTGATGTTGAATGCCAGCGGTTCCCATGAGCCCAGATGCACGAAGCCCCACAGCGCGCCGGCGACGCCGACATAGAACGAACTCACGCCGAAGGCGGTGAGTTTGGCATACACCGGCCGGATGCCGATTACCTCGGCGGCGACGTCCATGTCGCGCATCGCCATCCAGGCGCGGCCGATGTGGCTGCGCACCAGGTTCTTGGCGAGGACGGCGAACAAAGTGACCACCGCCAGCAGGAAAAGGTATTTCCTCACTGGAGAATCGACGTGCCAGCCGAATAGGTCGATCGTAGCCGTGGATACCGATCCGGACGGCGCGTAATTGGTGAACCACTTCACCCGGGCAAAAGTCCAGTCAGTAAAGAATTGTGCTGCCAGTGTGGCCACGGCAAGGTACAGGCCGCGAATGCGCAGGCTGGGAATCCCAAACAACAGGCCGACCAGGGCTGCGATCAGGCCCGCGAGGATAAGAACGACCAGGAAATTGAGTTGCGGTAGCCGCAGTACCAGATTGTAGGCCGCGTACGCGCCGACCGACATGAACGCCGCGTGGCCGATAGAAATCTGGCCGCAGTAGCCTACCAGCAGATTCAGGCCCAGCGCCGCGAGCGAAAGGATCAGGAAAGGGATCAGGATCGACAGAAAGAAATAGTCGCTGAAGATGAAGGGAGCGCCGACGTACACGAACAGCAGCAGCAGCCCCATGAAAATGCGGTCCTGCAGGATTGGCAGCATTTGCTGATCCTGGCGGTAGCTGGTCTTGAACTGTCCGTTTTCCCTGTAGAGCATGTCTTTGTCTCTGAATTTCGGGCCGTGTTCCTGGCGTTGATTGATTGGCCTTTGGCTATACGCGATCGATATGCTTTTCGCCGAACAAGCCTTGCGGCAGCACCAGCAGGAAAAGCAGGGCCAGCACGTAAGCAAACCAGTTTTCTATGCCGCCACCGGCCAGGTCGAACGCCTTGACCATCACTGGTGCCAGGAACACCTCCGCCATCTTTTCGCCGACGCCAATTATGAGGCCGCCGACGATCGCTCCCGGGATCGAAGTGAAGCCGCCAAGGATTACCACCGGCAGGGCTTTCAACGCCACCTGCGAAATTGAAAACTGCACGCCGAGCTTGGCCCCCCAGACCACGCCTGCCACCAGCGCCACGACGCCGGCCAGAGACCACACAATCACCCAAATGCGATTCAACGGAATCCCGATCGATTGCGCTGCAAGGTGATCGTCAGCGACCGCGCGCAGTGCGCGGCCGGTCTTGGTCTTCTGGAAAAACAAGGCGAGCAGGATTACCAGCAGCGCCGCCGCCACCGTCGCTGCGACGTCGTCCTTGTTGATCAGGATGCCGCCTTCGAACAGATTGCCGAGAATCATCACCGGTTCCTTGGCGATGCCGAGATTGATTTCGTAGATGTCGCTGCCCCAGATGGTCTGCCCGAAGCCATCCAGAAAATAGGTGACGCCCAGCGTCGCCATCAGCAGCACCACCGGATCCTGATTCACCAGCGGCCGCAAAACCACCCGTTCTACGACAAATGCCAGCGCCACCATGATGCCGACCGCCAGCAGAATGGCCGCCCACAGCGGCATCATCTCCGCCATGCGCGCCACCGACAGCGCCGCGAACAGGACCATCGCGCCCTGCGCGAAGTTGAACACGCCGGAAGCCTTGAAGATCAGCACGAAACCAAGCGCGACCAGCGAATAAAGAACGCCCGCCATCAGGCCACCGAGCAGCACCTCGGTGTAAAAGCCGGCAGAGCTGGCGCCGGTGACCAGCGGCGCGATGAGGCCCGCCATCAAAGCGACGCCCAGCACAATCATGTTGAAATTTTTTCTCATCCCCGCAGCCTGTTTCAGTGGCTTATGCCGAGATAGGCGTCGATCACAGCTTGGTTACCGCGTACTTCTGCCGGTGTGCCGTCGCCGATTTTCTTGCCGTAATCGAGCACAACCACCCGGTCGGAAATGTCCATGACCACGCCCATGTCGTGCTCGATCAGCACGATGGTTGTGCCGAGCTGGTCGTTGACGTCGAGGATGAAGCGGCACATATCCTGTTTCTCCTCAACATTCATCCCTGCCATCGGTTCGTCGAGCAGCAGCAGATTGGGCTCCATCGCCAGGGCGCGAGCGAGGTCGACGCGCTTTTGCAGCCCGTAGGGCAGGCGCCCCACCGGTGTCCTGCGGTAGGCCTGGATCTCGAGGAAATCTATGACCCGTTCGACTGCCTCGCGATGCTCCATTTCCTCACGCTCGGCTGAGCCAACGCGCAACGCCTGAGCCAGCAAGCTGGATTTCATACGCAGGTTGCGGCCGGTCATGATGTTGTCGAGCACCGACATGCCCTTGAACAGGGCGATGTTCTGAAACGTGCGCGCAATGCCCTGCACGGCTGCTTTGTGTGTGTTCACACTGTGGCGGGTTACGCCGTTGAACGTGACGGTGCCTTGCTGCGGGTGGTAGATGCCGTTGATCACGTTCAGCATCGAACTCTTGCCCGCGCCGTTGGGGCCGATGATGGCGCGGATCTCGTGCTCGCGCACATCGAAAGTCACCTCCTGCAGCGCCTGCACGCCGCCAAAGGCGAGCGAAATGCCCTGCAGGTCGAGGACTACGTCGCCGATTGTCCTGCCGCCGTTCAAGCCTGCCCCCATCATGCCGCCTTTTTCGCCGCTGCGGACGGATAGGTCTTTGCTTCCTCTATGCGCAGGTCGGCGCTGATCTTGCCGCTTCGCCCGTCCTCGAACTTGACCTGCGTCTCGATGAACTGGGAGGTCTTGCCCGAATAAAGTGCGTCGATCAGCACGGCGTACTTCTCCTCGACGAAACCACGGCGCACCTTGCGTGTGCGCGTCAGCTCATCATCATCCGGATCAAGCTCCTTGTGCAGAATGAGGAAACGATGAACCTGGGAATCGCACAGCGCGGGATCGAGTGCGAGTTCGGCGTTGGCTTTTTCCACGCACTCGCGCACCAGCGCGTAAACCTCTTCTTTTTGCGCCAGGTCGGTGTATCCAGAGTAGGGGATATTGCGCCGCTCGGCCCAGTTCCCGACCGCGCCAATGTCGATGTTGAAGAAGGCGCAGACCATCTTACGTCCATGGCCGAAGGCGACCGCTTCCCTGATGTTCGGGGAAAACTTTAGTTTGTTCTCGATGTAGTTCGGCGCAAACAGGGCGCCACTCGCCATTTTGCCGACGTCCTTGGCGCGATCGATGATCTTCAGCTGGCCGTCCTGGTCGAAGAAGCCGGCATCGCCGGTGTGAAAATAGCCATCGGCGTCCATGGTTTCGGCAGTGGCGTCCGGCCGTTTGTAGTATTCCTTGAACATCGCGCTGCTTTTTACCAGTACTTCGCCGCTGTCGGCAATCTTGACCTCCACTCCGGGCGCGGGGATGCCCACGGTGTCGAGCTTGATATGACCGTCCTGCTGCAGGCAGACGTAGGCGCAGGTTTCGGTCGAGCCGTAAAGCTGCTTCAGGTTGATGCCGATGGAGCGGTAGAAGCGAAACAGGTCCGGGCCGATCGCGGCGCCCGCGGTGTAGGCCACGCGCACGCGACTCATACCCAGCACGTTGCGCAAGGGGCCGTACACCAGCACGTTGCCGAGCGCGTACAACAGGCGCTCGCCCGCGCCGACGGACTTGCCATCGAGGATCTCGGCGCCGCAGCGCCGCGCCACATCCATAAAGTAATGGAACACCCCGCGCTTGATTGCGGCCGCGTCCTCGATGCGGATCATCACTTGCGTCAGCAGGTTCTCGAACACCCGTGGCGGCGCGAAATAATAAGTCGGTCCAATTTCGCGCATGTCGGTCATCACGGTGTCGCCCGACTCCGGGCAATTGACGGTGAAGCCGGCGACCAGCGCCTGCGCGTACGAGAACAGGTTATCCCCCACCCAGGCCATCGGCAGGTAGGACAGAATTTCTTCGTCCGCGCCGAGCCGATCGAAAGCGCAGCCCCCGCGAGCCGCATTGATCAGCGCGCAATGAGTAATGCAGACGCCCTTCGGCTTCCCGGTCGTGCCGGAGGTGTAGAGCATGATTGCGACGTCTTCGGGCTTGCCTTGCGCAATCTCGGTTGCGATGAATTGCGGCTGCTTGCCGATGCGGCCGCACCCCAGGTCCTGCACCGCGTCCAGGCTTCGCACGAAGGGTTGACTGTAATGCCGCAGGCCGCGCGCATCGTCGTACAAAATGTACTCGAGACCGGGGGAGCGCTCGCGACACTCGATGAGCTTGTCCACCTGCTCCTGATCCTCGACGATGGCGAATCGGATACCGGCGTCCTGCAGCACATACTGCAGTTCCGATGCCGCCGCGTCCTGGTACATGGGCACCGGAACCCCGCCCAGGCACTGCGCCGCGGTTATGGCCCAATAGAGGCGCGGACGGTTGTCGCCGATGATCGCAAGGCTGTCGCCGCGGCGGAAGCCGAGCTCAGCCAGGCCGCCGGCAAGCGCGCACACCTCGTTGCCGACTTGCGCCCAGGTCCAGCTCTGCCAGATGCCGAGGTCTTTTTCGCGGATGGCGATGCGGTTTCCCTGCTTCCTCGCATGCTCCAATAGAAGCAATGGAAAGGTGTCAACGTTCCCGCCGCTGATGGTGTCCGACTGCGCCAAGCATTCTCCTCCGTCTTTTATAGTGTCCGGGCCAGCCTTTGACCAACCCTGGCCTTTGTACCATCTTCACGCTCTCGTGTCTTGCGGCACGGTGCGGCCAGGAAAGCGGTCTGAGTGCATCAGGTGAGAGTCGAAATAAGGGCCCGCCTCGATCGAGGCGGCTGATGGATGAATCGGTCTGAAAAACTGACTCAGTATTTATAAGCGGCGGCGGGCAGCGCGTCTTCCTTGCCTTCGGCTGCCAGCAGCGAAGCGCCGGCCGCCAGTGCGACCGCACACGAATACAGAACTGCCTTCTTGCGGCTTTCCATGTTCCCCTCCCCCGTTATTGTCTTTTTCGCGGCTGTCCGCGGTTCTTCAGCTATCTTTCCTGCAATAAAGCTCCAGGCAATTCTCTTCCGGATCGAAGGTCCGGAATGCGTTGAACTCCTCGCCCTGCTTGACCGTGGCCCCGAACTTGCCAGCCCAGTCGGCCAGTTTCTTGTTGCTCGGCACCTGGAAGCCGATGTGCAGTTCGGGCGCGCGCTTCACCGGCTCGCCCGCCTGGAAGGCGATCAGCACGCCCGGCCCACGCACTTTGTTGCCGTCGGCTTTCAGGCCGAAAGTCTGCGCGTACCAGCGCACCAGGCCCTCCGGATCGCGCGCGGGAATGTTGAGATGGTTGAGCTGGAAATCGGACATTTCTCTTTCTCCGGTGTGGGGCGACTACATGCTGCGGCGGTATTGTCCGCCGACTTCGAACAGCGCGTCGGTGATCTGACCAAGCGAGCAGACGCGCACCGCGTTGACGAGTTCCGCGAACACGTTGCCGTTGTCGATGACCGTCTGGCGCAATTTCGCCAGTGCGGCCGGCGCTTCGCCTGCATTGCGTGCCTGGAATTCGCGCAGGCGGCGGATCTGGCTCTGCTTTTCCTCTTCGGTCGAACGCTGCAGCGGGATGCTGCCGCCGGCTCCGGTTGTATCCGGATTGCGGAAGGTGTTCACACCGATGATCGGATAGGAGCCGTCGTGCTTCTTGTGTTCGTAATACATCGACTCTTCCTGAATCTTGCCGCGCTGGTAGCCGGTTTCCATGGCGCCGAGCACGCCACCGCGCTCGGAAAGGCGCTCGAATTCCTGCAACACCGCTTCTTCGACGAGGTCGGTGAGTTCGTCGATGATGAATGCGCCCTGATTGGGATTCTCGTTCTTCGCCAGGCCCCACTCGCGGTTGATGACGAGCTGGATGGCGAGCGCGCGCCGCACGGATTCGGCCGTCGGCGTCGTGATCGCTTCGTCGTAGGCGTTGGTATGCAGCGAATTGCAGTTGTCGTAGATCGCGATCAGCGCCTGCAGCGTGGTGCGGATGTCGTTGAAGGCGATTTCCTGCGCGTGCAGCGAGCGGCCGGAAGTCTGCACGTGGTATTTCAGTTTCTGGCTGCGATCGTTGGCGCCGTACTTGTGCTTCATCGCCGTGGCCCAGATGCGCCGCGCCACGCGCCCCAGCACCGCGTACTCCGGGTCCATGCCGTTCGAAAAGAAGAAGGAGAGGTTCGGCGCAAAGTCGTCGATGTTCATGCCGCGGGCCAGATAGGCTTCGACGAAGGTGAAGCCATTCGACAGCGTGAAGGCAAGTTGCGAGACCGGATTCGCGCCGGCCTCGGCGATGTGGTAGCCGGAGATCGACACCGAATAGAAATTCCGCACCCGGTTCTTGACGAAGTACTCCTGGATATCGCCCATGACCTTGAGCGAAAACTCCGTGGAGAAAATGCAGGTGTTCTGCCCCTGGTCTTCCTTGAGAATGTCGGCCTGCACGGTG
>JANOGH010000190.1:0-4603 GCA_031414075.1 Betaproteobacteria bacterium
GCGGCCGCTGAACGGATGAACGGTGCACCGGGCAATGCCGCGACGGTCGTGACTGCTGCTGCGCTCTTGATGAACTGTCTTCTGTTGAACTTCATGTCTTCCCTTTCCCCTCGGTGGTATGCAGCCGTTCGGCGACGGCGAAAAAAACCCACAGGGCGCATGCAACCCGCCCTGTGCGTTTCGATGCCTGGCCTGATCGCGACCTCCTCGCCGCGGTCGGGCACGGCACCAATCTTAGAACAATTCAGGCCATGACGCAGAGGATGCGCCAATCCTCTGCGCCAAACTCCTTTCCCCAAGGATGGCCTCGGCCCTGTTTATTCAGTGTCGAGTCCTGTCGTCTTGTCTCCCGCGTCCTCAGCCCCGCCCTTCCCCGCATCAATGAAACGCAGAATTTCCTCCCGCCTCGCCATCGTATCCTTGTAGCCCAACGCGATCAGCGCCCGGCAATACGCCGGCTCGAACAGCAGATAGCTCGTCAGGGTCGCGCCGCCGGCGCGGGCCGCCCCGAGTCCGCGCAACAGAAAACGAATCGAGCGCGGCAACTCGTGCGAATAGTGCGCCGCGATGCGATCGATTTCCTCGCTCGGAGAGATCACCAGAACGTCCACTTCGCGCAACTGCATTTTGTGTCTGTCGCGCTCCTCGCGGGGAATCAGCCTGATGGTTTTGTTGATGCGCTGCAAACGTTCGATGTCGACTTCCAGACCGTCGAGAAAAATGCTGTTCAGCGCGTGCCCTGCTATTTGCGCAAGCGAAGGATAACGGCTCATCTTCACTCGCTGCGGCGAGTCTTGCATCTGGCGACTAACGCCGATGACAACCACGCGATCCGCGCCCAGATGCAGCGCGGGACTGATCGGCGCAATCTGGCGCATGCTGCCGTCGCCGAAGAATTCGCGCCGCAGCGGCACCGCGGGGAAAATGAAAGGCAGCGCGCTGGACGCCAGCAGATGCTCGAAGTCGATGATCTCCGGTATGCCGATCCGGCGCGCCCGCTGCCAACCCGCCAGTCCCGGCACGCTCTGGAAGAAACTCACCGACTGTCCGGAAGCGTAACCGGATACCGTGATCGACAACGCATAGAGCGCGCCGGCATCGATGCTGCGACGGATTCCGCCAAGATCGAGACGCTCCCGCAGCAGATCCGAGAGCGGTGAGTTGTCGAGCAGAGAGCTGGGATTATTCTTGCCGAGACCACCCATCACCAACGCCAAAAACCAGCGCATGCCGGTGCCGAGTACGCCTAGCACGTCGGACCGGTACACCTGGTCGACGTGGAAATATTTCCAGATCAGCAGCATCTGGCGAACCGCGCGGTGAAAATCGGTTGCGTTGGAGGCGAGCGCCGCAGCGTTGATGGCGCCGGCTGATGTGCCGCAAATGATGGTGAATGGATTGGGTGCTCCGCGCGGCAACATATGGGATACGGCGCGCAGGAAACCAACCTGATAGGCGGCGCGGGCGCCACCCCCCGTCAGGATCAAGCCGACTTTGGCCGGGGACGAAATTTGACTGTCCAACATGGGACCCGCCCGATTGAACCGGAGCGGTTGCCGTTGTTACTGCTCTTTCTGCTCTGCGCGGGCCGATTCAATTGCCGGCTGGACCAGTTCGAGTGCATCGCGCAGCGTGTCTTCGGAAAGGTCATTTAACGCGTGGGCGAGAATATCGGCGACCGCGTACGTGTCTTCCGGCAACGACTCGCTGTCGAGATTGGCGACAAATACCGCGGCGGCGCCTGTGGCGCGCAGCAGCGCCTGCCGTTCGCTCATCAGCATTTCGATTTCCGCGCGCAGCATCGCGATTTCCTGCGCGTGTTGCTCGTTGCTCATACCCCTCCCGACCGCTCGTTGTTAAGATCATGATGCCACAAGGCTTTTCGCAGAGCCAGCAATGCCTTCACGAGGGGCTTGAGACCGCTGCCGGCAAAATCCAGTCTCTTCACTTTGCTCGTCACGACCTTGCGTCTAGTGCAGCCGGATAATGTCAGTGGGCGGTGCCGCAATAACCGGGAGATGGAGAGTCAGCATTTGCCGGCCGATCACGGTGATGAAGCCTCCGATGCGGTTGTTACCGGTATCGCTGAACTCGAATTCGTATGTGCGCTGGAACCCTCGGCGGCCCTCATCGTCGCGTCCGAGCCGGATCCGCTTCATGGCGACCGTCCAGTCGAGCAGTTGCACGCCTTCCGCTTCGCAGGCTCGGCGGGCGCCATCGAGCGCGACATCCCGTGCGCGCAGGCTGTCCAGCCAGAACCAGCCAGCGGCGAGGAAGAAGAGGAGGGCAGTGAGTTCAATCATTGAAATGCCGTGAATACCGTGATGGTTTCTTCCATATACACCGGCATCTTTTTGCGGGTACCGAAAGACGAGGTGCCGCCGACCACATAACCGGAATGTCGGTTCGCGGTGTCAGGATTGCAAGGGGCGATGGTCTTGACGGCGATGATTCTGGCCAGTTCTTTGGCGGAAACCTTCTCCCTGCTCATCGCCGGGGACCCGCGGTCAGTACCTGGTAAAGGCTGTACAACATGCCCGCCGTAGCGCCCCAGATGTTGCGCTCGCCATACGGCATGGAATAGTAATGGCGGGTGCGCCCATTGCGCACGTCGCTGTGGCGCCGATGGTTGGCGGGGTCGAGAAGGAATCCGAGCGGCACCTCGAATACATCGGCCACTTCAAAAGGATCGAGCTTGAGTTCAAACGGAGGCTCCACCCAGCCGACGACCGGCGTCACGCGAAACCCCGTGGGAATGTCGTATTCAGGAAGCCGGCCGATTATTTCGACTCGCGACCGGCTCAAACCGGTTTCTTCTTCCGCCTCCCTCAGTGCCGTGGCGACGCGATCCGAATCACCCTCGTCCACTCGCCCCCCGGGAAAGCTGATCTGGCCGGCATGGTCGTGCAGATGCGCCGTGCGCTGGGTGAACAGCAGCGTCAGACCGCCGGGCTGATTGACTATGGGAACCAGGACGGCAGCCGCTACCGGCTTGTGCTCAGGCGGGTGAACGTAACGCGGGAAATTGTCCTCTTCCGGCAGGCTGCCAGGGCCGCCCAGACGCTCCGAGAGCCAGTCGCGGCTGTAGTGCGAATATATGACGTCGCCTGATTGAGACACGGAACGCGCAGCAAGTTTCAGAAATTGGGATATTTTAACCCCGACAAGGTATACAATTTTTTACGCATCCGGGAACGGCATCCCGACATCGCCGTTCTTCCGGATACGACCGGAAGCCGTCCACCAAAAAAGGAGATGAGCATGAGACTACGCACGCTGATTGCCGCTGTAATGTTTGCCCTCGCCGGCAGCGCCTTCGCCAATCACTGTCCGCTGGACATGAAGAAGATCGACGAGGCCCTGGCCAAGAAGCCGGATATCTCGGCAGCGCAGATGTCCGAAGTCAAGATGTGGCGCGCCGAAGGCGAGTCCCTGCACAAGGCCGGCAAGCACGCGGAGTCGGTCGAGGTTCTCGGCAAGGCGATGAAGGCCCTTAACATCAAGTAAGCAAGGATGTTCCGCATGAACCCCGCTGCGCTCCCGGTGCAGCGGGGGTTTTTTCGGGCGCGCGCGGGCCAGGGGCCAGGGGCTCGTGAAGTGCTTCTGAATTACCGGAACTTTCCCTCCCTCGCGTGCGGGGGAGGGTAGGGTGGGGGCGAATCGCGCACGGTCACGCTAAACATACCCCCATCCCCGCCTTCCCCCGCAAGCGAGGGAAGGAGTCTTTCGGCTACAGAGACGCATAAGTTCCAAACAGGATGAAGCACTACACTAGGGGCTAGGGGCTAGGAGCCTGTCGGACTTAGAGCAATTGACGCGAAGCAGCATGTTGTAGGACGCATTTAAACGCGGTAAACGCTTCCTCGAAAGTTTTAAAAGCAATCCAGCGCACTGTGGCGACTCAAGTATCGTCAAGTCCGACAGGCTGCTAGGGGCTAGGGAAAGTCTGGTACAAGCTGCTTCTCGCGTCACAAGAATATTCGGCTGAGAAGCCGCCATTACGTCACGGCAGTCACGGGATCACCCACTCTCATCCTCCCGCCCTCGATGATGCGGCAAATGATGCCGCCATGTCCGCGCATGGCGTTGTAGCCGCCGATACCGAGCACTTCTTCCATCCGCGAACAGGGTTCGCAGGGTCCGCTCCCTTCGAGCAGGATCGCACCGATGCGGAATTTGCGGTCGCGCAGGGCGTAAAGGTTGATGCCGGAAACCAGCAGGTTGCGGCGCACTGCGTCGGCGAGCACTTCGGATTTGCCCAGGATCTTCGCCACCGCTTCGAGGTGCTCCGCCTGGATCAGCGTGATCTGACGCTTGCCGTCGGACTTCGACGCGTAGTGATCGCCCGCCAGCCCGTAACCGGCGATCGCCTCGACTTGCGTCACCGAAGCCACCGGCGCGCGGCGCTCCGCGCGGATGCCGATCCATTCCACCTTCCCCTCTCGGGGAAAGTTCGCCATCAGTTTTGCAAGATCGCCGTCCACCTCATCCCCCGCCTTCTCCCCGGAGCGGAGAAGGTGCGCTGCGCAGGCCTTAGATATCTTGAGATACCTTGACTTTCAGGTTCCCTCTCCGCCTTGAGGGGGAGAGGGCTAGGGTGAGG
>JANOGH010000191.1:0-7787 GCA_031414075.1 Betaproteobacteria bacterium
CTCGCGGGTCTCATGAAACAGGCCCAGCAGATGCAGGAAAACCTGAAGAAGGCGCAGGAAGAAATCGCCGCGATGGAGGTCGAAGGTCAGGCGGGAGCCGGGATGGTCAAGGTCACCATGACGGGGCGCCACGACGTCAAGCGCGTGAGTATCGATCCCAGCCTGATGGGCGACGACAAGGATATGCTGGAGGACCTGATCGCTGCAGCGGTGAATGATGCGGTGCGCCGCGTGGAGACGGTAACCCAGGAGAAGATGGGCGGGCTCACTTCCGGTTTCGGTTTGCCGCCTGGAATGAAGCTTCCATTCTAGAAATCGGTGACAGGTGACAGGTGACGAGTCACGCCTAACCAGTGACAGGTGACGAGTAACAGAAAACGGTGACAGGTGACGAGTAACAGGTGACAAGTAACAGATGACAAGATCTTTCCAAGACTGCGCATAATCCGTAACTCGTCACCCGTCAGCCGTCAGCCGTCACCGATTTTTGTCACCGCTTTCATGAAAACTCCGTCCACCCTCGAAGAACTGATCGAAGCCCTGCGCTGTTTGCCCGGCGTCGGGCCGAAGTCGGCGCAACGCATGGCTTTCCACCTGCTGCAACGTGACCACCGGGGCGCGCAACGTCTCGGTCGAGCGCTCGATCAGGCGTTGACCCGGGTCAGGCATTGCGAACGCTGCAACAATTTCACGGAGCAGGCGGTGTGTGAACTCTGCAGTTCGTCGCGGCGCAACCAGGCGGCGCTTTGCGTGGTGGAGACACCGGCGGATTTGCTGATGATGGAACAGGCTCAGGTCTATGATGGGATGTACTTCGTGCTGATGGGAAGGCTGTCGCCGCTCGATGGCGTGGGACCGAAGGACATTCACCTGGATCGCCTAGTCAAGCGCGCGCTCGACGGCATCGTCAAGGAAACGATTCTTGCCACGAATTTCACGGTGGAGGGTGAGGCTACGGCACACTACGTGGGCGAATTGCTCGCTGCGCGCGGCATGAAAGTTTCACGCATCGCGCGCGGGCTTCCAGTTGGTGGAGAACTCGAACATGTCGACAGCGGCACACTGGCGCAGGCGATGATAGAAAGGAGACCTGCCTGATGGCGGCCAGTCCCGGTCCGGGATCGACGAAACGCCGCGCTTCATCACGGCGCGCGCCGAAAAGCACCCCTGCCGTGGCAAAGGGTTCCAGAAAACCCGCGCGGCATTCAGCCAAGCATGGTCCGTCCCGGCCGTCGCCCCCACCTTTGCCAGCCGCGGCACCGGCGGTCGTGCGGTCCCAGAAACTGCAGAAAGTACTCGCGCAGTCGGGTCTGGGTTCGCGGCGCGCGATGGAAGAAGTCATCAAAGCCGGCAAGGTCAAGGTCAACGGTGAGCCGGCCACGCTCGGTATGCGCGTAACGCCCGACGATCTGATCCAGGTCGGACGCCGTCAGATCAAATTCAAGGTCACTTCGCGCCTGCCCAGGGTCATCGTCTATCACAAGGTCGATGGCGAGATCGTCAGTCGCGACGATCCGCAGGGACGGCGCAGCGTGTTCGAAAAGCTTCCCGTCATCCGCAGCGCAAAATGGCTGGCGGTGGGAAGGCTGGACTTCAACACCGGTGGGCTGCTGATCTTCACGACATCGGGGGAACTGGCCAATCGACTGATGCATCCGCGTTTCGAAGTCGAACGCGAATACGCGGTCCGGCTGTTCGGCAGTCTGACTCCCGCGCAGGTGCAGGAACTGAAGACCGGCGTTCGGCTTTCCGACGGGACGGCCAGATTCGAGGTGCTGGAAGATCAGGGCGGCGAGGGCAGGAACCGCTGGTATCGTGCAATTCTGAAAGAGGGCAGGAATCGCGTCGTGCGGCGCATGTTCGAAGCCCTCGGCCTGCAGGTGAGCCGCCTGATGCGCGTGCGCTTCGGCATCGTGGCGTTGCCGCCGAGGCTCAAGCGCGGCAACTGGATCGAACTCAAGGAGGTCGAGATCAGCGAATTGCTGGAATGGGCGGGCAGTGCGCCCAACGTGGCCGATGAAGGTGTCAGCGACGCAACTCCGCCGCCGTCAGCAGGAAGACAAAACCGTCACCGCCCGAGGTCTCTAGCCAGGTAAACGGCAGCGTTGGAAACGCCCGTTCGAGGGTGTCGCGATTGTGCCCGATCTCGACGATCAGCATGCCCCGTTCGTTCAGATGCGCGCCGGCTTGCGCAAGCAGCCGGCGTACGATCTCGAGTCCGTCCTCTCCGCCGGCGAGCGCCATCCGCGGCTCCGCCTGATACTCTGGCGGCAGGTCTTGCATCGACGCCCGGTTGACATAAGGCGGATTGGATACGACCAGGTCGTAACGTCCGGTCAGCCCGGCAAACAGATCGCCGCAGGTGAGGCGCAGCCGATCCTGCAATCCATAATCGGCTACGTTGCGCGCCGCAACTTCCAGTGCCTCCGGGGATAGTTCCGTCGCGTCAACTTCGGCGTCGGGAAAAGCCAGAGCCAGCAGGATGGCCAGGCAGCCCGAGCCGGTGCACACGTCCAGCGCCCTGGCGACGGGCTGGTCGTCGCTTACCCACGGAATCAGTTCGTCGCGCAGCAACTCTGCGATGTAGGAACGCGGCACGAGCGCGCGTTCATCGACGTAGAAACGGAATTCTCCCAGCCAGGCTTCGCGAGTCAGATAGGCGGCTGGCACGCGTTCGTCGACGCGCCTGCGCACGATAGCCTCAAGCGATTCGATTTCGGCGCAAGTCAGCAGCCTGTCGAGAACGGGATCGAGTTCATCGAGCGGCAGCTTCAGCGTATGCAGAATCAGATAAACCGCCTCGTCATAAGCATTGGTACTGCCATGACCAAAATGCAGTCCCGCCTTGTTGAAACGCCCGCCCGTCAGATCCAGCCAATCACGCACGGTCTGCCGGCGCGAGGGACCTTCAGCGGCCATCCAGTATGTTGGCGAGCGCCAATTGGTAGATGCGGGAAAGCGCTTCGAGATCGGCCAGGACGATATTTTCGTCGAGCTTGTGGATCGAGGCGTTGATCGGGCCGAGTTCGACGATTTCACGGCAGATGTCGGCGATGAAGCGACCATCGGAAGTTCCGCCGCTGGTGGACAGTTCAGGCGACCGTCCGGTGACGGTTTTCACTGCACGCGACAAGCTCTCCACCAGTTTGCCTTTCGGCGTCAGGAACGGACGGCCGGACAGCGACCACGTCAATGCGTAGTCGAGCCCATGGCGGTCCAGCACCTCGTGCACGCGCGCCTTGAGTGCTTCCGTCGTGCTGGCGGTCGAGAAACGGAAATTGAACGAGACGCGGAGTTCACCGGGAATCACGTTGCTGGCCCCGGTGCCGGCGCTCAGGTTGGAAATCTGCCAGGTCGTCGGTGGAAAATATTCGTTGCCATCGTCCCACTTCGCCGCGGACAGTTCGGCCAGAGCCGGCGCGAACTGATGAATCGGATTGCGCGAAAGGTGAGGATAGGCGATATGTCCCTGCACGCCGCGCACCAGCAATTCGCCGGACAGGGAGCCACGACGCCCGTTCTTCATGGTATCGCCCAGCATGGTGACGGACGAAGGCTCGCCGATAATGCAGTAATCGAGCGCTTCTCCGCGAGCGCGCAAGGCATCGACAACCCTGACGGTCCCGTTCACCGCAACGCCTTCCTCATCCGACGTGATCAGCAGCGCAATCGAACCCGGATGCCCGGGATGCTGCGCCACAAAGGCTTCGATCGCGGTAACGAATGCTGCGATCGAGGATTTCATGTCAGCCGCACCGCGCCCGTACAGGACGCCGTCGCGCACCGTCGGCAGGAAAGGGTCGGAATGCCACTGATCCAGCGGGCCGGTGGGAACGACGTCGGTGTGTCCGGCGAAACAGACCAGCGGTTTGCCGCTGCCGCGGCGGGCCCAGAGATTTTCCACGTCGCCGAAGCGCATGCGCTCGATCTTGAAGCCGAGACCGGCCAGACGTTGCGCCAGCAAGTCCTGGCAGCCGCCGTCATTCGGTGTAATGGAAACGCGCGAGATCAGCTCGCGAGCGAGGTCGAAGGTGGCAGACGTCATCGGCAGGGTTCCGGCGGCAAGCGCACCGGAGACGCAGAATTGGACTTGTTCAGCTCTCTTCCTGATCCACGTTGAGCTTGATTTCGCTGAACGAATAACCGACACCGGGCTTGACCATTACACGGCCGGTCGGACTCTCGCCAAGTTTTCCTGCGGCCTTCTGTTCGAAGTTGTTGATCAGCCAGGACAGGTTGGTCGACGAGTCCGAATTCTTCAGCGCCTCGTCCTTCGAGACCGTGCCGGCCATGTACAGCTCGAACAAGGCCTGCTCGAAAGTTTTGGACCCGGGCGAAAGGCTCTGTTCCATGGCTTCGCGGATCTGGTCGATTTCGCCTTTCTTGATCAGTTCCGCGACATGCTTGGTATTGAGCATTACTTCGACTGCGGCGACCAGGGTGCCGTCGTTGGCCTTGACCAGGCGTTGAGAAATGATGGCACGCAGGCTGATCGACAGATCGGCCAGCAGCGAAGTGCGGGCATCGTACGGGAAGAAGTTGATGATCCGGTTCAGCGCGTGATAACTGTTGTTCGCATGCAGCGTGGAAATGCACAGGTGACCGGTCTGCGCGTAGAGCAGCGCGTGCTGCAGGGTTTCGCGATCGCGGATCTCACCGATCATCATCATGTCCGGCGCTTCGCGCATCGCGTTGACCAGCGCGTTTCCATAGGATCGGGTATCGGTGCCGACTTCGCGCTGGTTGATCACGCACTTGTCGTTGCGGAACACGAATTCCATCGGATCCTCGATGGTCAGGATGTGGCCGGGCCGGAGCGCATTGCGGTGTTCTATCATGGCTGCCAGCGTGGTCGATTTGCCCGAACCGGTGGAACCCACGACGACGACGAAGCCGCGCTTTTCGAGGATCAGGTCCTTGAGTATCGCGGGAAGTTTGAGCTTGTCGATGCCCACCGTGCCGCTCCTGAGAAAGCGGACCACCATGGCAACGTTGCCGCGCTGCCGGAACACGTTCACCCGGAATCGGCCGATGTCGGGGACCACGAGGGCGAAATTCATCTCCATGGTCTCTTCGAATTCCTTGATCTGCTTGTCGCTCATGGCTTCGTAAGCGACTTTGCGCGAGGTCTCCGCATCGATGATCTGCTGGTTGACCGGCATGATGGTGCCGAGGATCTTGATCGATACCGGGGCGCCGGCCGACAGGAACAGGTCCGACGCCTGCTTTTCTGCCATCAGCTTGAACAAAGGGGTCAGAAACATGGTGGCCTCGCTGACTTGTGGTTGAATTAAATCAAGTCGAAATGATGTTTCAGGATCGCCGAACCAGCGCGCTCAGATGCCGCGCAACAGCTCATTGATGCTCGTCTTGGCGCGGGTCCTGGCGTCAACCTGTTTGACGATCACCGCGCAATAAAGGCTGTACTTGCCGTCCGGGGAGGGCAGGTTTCCCGAGACAACGACCGATCCGGGCGGAATCCGGCCGTAGAGGACCTCGCCGGTTTCCCGGTTATAGATGCGTGTGCTCTGCCCGATATACACGCCCATTGAAATCACCGAACCTTCGCCGACCACAACGCCTTCGACCACCTCTGAACGCGCGCCGATGAAGCAATCGTCTTCGATGATGGTCGGATTCGCCTGCACGGGCTCCAGCACGCCGCCTATGCCGACCCCTCCGGACAGGTGTACGTTCTTGCCGATCTGCGCGCAGGAACCGACCGTGGCCCAGGTATCGACCATGGTGCCTTCATCAACGTACGCGCCGATATTGACGAACGAGGGCATGAGCACTACGTTCCTGGCGATGAACGAGCCGCGACGCACCACGGCATTCGGTACCACGCGAAACCCTCCGGCCTGGAAATCGGCGCTGCCGTAGTCCGCGAACTTGGCCGGCACCTTGTCGAAATAATTGGTGTAGCCGCCGCGCACGACGGCGTTGTCCTGCAGACGAAACGACAGCAACACGGCTTTCTTGAGCCACTGGTGGGTGACCCAATCCTTGCCGGTTTTCTCGGCCACGCGCAGCTTGCCGCAATCCAGTTGCGCGATGACCTCCGCAACCGCTTTCTTGAGCGCCGGCTCGGCGTTCTGCGGTGAAATGGCGGCGCGGTTTTCAAATGCCTTGTCGATGACTGACTGCAAATCCGTCATTCCTGTTCTTTCCATTTGTGAATTGAGCGTAAAACGCCTTCAGCCGCTGTGCCGCTTCGAGGCATTCCTCGACTGGTGCCACCAGCGCCACCCGGATGAAATTCCGGCCCGGATTGATGCCATGGGCTTCCCGCGCCAGATAACTGCCCGGCACGACGGTGACATTATATTGCTCGAACAATTGTTTAGCGAACTCTGTATCGGCGATCGGCGTGCGCAGCCAGAGATAGAAGGCCGCTTCCGGCATTTCGACCTGGGTCACGGGTGACAGGATGGCGAGCGTCTTTTCGAATTTCTCCCGATAGAGCCGGCGGTTTTCCACGACGTGCTTTTCATTGCTCCAGGCCGCGGCGCTGGCGGCCTGGACCGCCGGATTCATCGCGCAGCCGTGATAGGTGCGATAGAGCAGGAATTTGCCAAGAATATCCGCATCGCCGGCGACGAATCCGGAGCGCATGCCGGGCACATTGGAGCGCTTCGACAGGCTGCTGAAAGCGACCAGCCTGCGAAAATCGCCGCGACCCAGGCGCTGCGCCGCCTCCAGAGCGCCGAGCGGAGGCCGGCTCTCGTCGAAGTAAATCTCCGAGTAGCACTCGTCCGAAGCGATGGTGAAACCGTGACGGTCGGACAGTTTGAATAAGGCCTGCCACTCTTCGAGCGTTATGACATTGCCGGTTGGATTGCCGGGAGAGCAGACATAGATCAGCTGGGTGCGGCTCCAGACCTCTTCCGGGAGCTGTCGCAGATCGAGGGCGAAACCCGTGTCGGGCAGCAGGTTGAGGAAGTGCGGTTCCGCCCCGGCGAGGAGGATCGCACCCTCGTAGATCTGGTAGAACGGATTAGGCGCCACAGCTGCAGGCCGCTCGCGTGAGCCATCGACGACCGCCTGGGCGAACGCAAACAAAGCCTCGCGGCTGCCATTGACCGGCAGGACCTGCCGGGCAGGATCGATCCTGGGGATCTGGTAGCGCCGCTCGATCCAGTCGGCCATGGCGCTGCGCAATGCTTCACTTCCAGCCGTGGCCGGATAGCTGGACAATCCGCCAATCTGGTCGATCAGCGCATCGCGGATGAACTGCGGCGTCGGGTGCTTCGGCTCGCCGATCGACAGGCTGATCGGACGCAGCGAGGGGTCCGGCGTGACGCCGGCCAGCAATGCTGCCAGTTTCTGGAACGGATAAGGCTGAAGTCTCGCGAGATTCGGATTCACTATCGATGCATTGAACCGCTCAGTATGGGACGGGCGTTTGAATTATACGGGCCGGCGTGACAGCGAAGAAGCTGCCTCGTCTTATTTCCTGGCCTTCGAGCAGATCGGCTGGCGTGACTGGCTCGGGGGTGCCATGCTTGTGGTCGCCGCCCTGTGTTCCGGGCGGCTGGAAACGTTAGCGCAGGGCTGATTGGGGTTCGAACTGCGCGAGGTCGAGGGGTGCCCGCGGTTTCCAGCCTTTCTTGCTGTGCTCGGCCGATACGCTGGTGAAGATGCCGCCGCGCACATAGAAGCGCGCGGTGAGCCGCATGAAGCGAGGCTGAGTGGTAGTCTCACGACGACTTACGACCTCCGCTTCAAGGTTGACGAGCAGTACGGGCAGTTGCTTTCCAACGCACTTGCGCCGCATACTAGGGGCC
>JANOGH010000192.1:0-4252 GCA_031414075.1 Betaproteobacteria bacterium
CGAGCCGATCATCACCGCCTTTATCCTGGTGCCGCAGGCGTACGTCGGCCCGGTGATCACGCTGTGCAACCAGAAGCGGGGCGCCCAGAAGAACCTGTTGTACGTCGGGCGGCAGGTGATGCTGACCTACGAGCTGCCGCTCAACGAAGTGGTGATGGATTTCTTCGACAAGCTGAAATCCGTCAGCCGCGGCTACGCGTCGCTCGACTACGATTTCAAGGAATTTCGCGCAGCCGATCTGGTCAAGCTGGATATTCTGATCAACGGCGATCGCGTCGATGCACTCTCTCTGATCGTGCACCGCTCCAACAGCCAGTATCGCGGCCGGGAGCTGGCCACTCGTATGCGTGAGCTTATTCCCCGCCAGATGTTCGACGTGGCCGTGCAGGCAGCCATCGGCTCGCATATCATCGCGCGCGAATCCGTCAAGGCGTTGCGCAAGAACGTGCTCGCGAAATGCTACGGCGGTGACATCTCGCGTAAAAGAAAGCTGCTCGAGAAGCAGAAGGCAGGCAAGAAGCGCATGAAGCAGATCGGCACCGTGGAAATCCCGCAAGAGGCATTCCTGGCGATTCTGCAGGTGGAAAACAAATAGGCGGCAGTCCTGGCCGCTGACCAAGGTGGATGACCGATGAATTTTGCCCTGCTGATGTTGATCCTGTTGCTGGTGACTGGGACGATCTGGTTGCTGGATCATCTGGTGTTTCGCAGGCGGCGCGACCGCGCTGCGAAGGAGCCCTGGTGGATCGAGTATCCGAAGAGTTTCTTCCCCATCATTCTGATCGTTTTTCTGCTGCGATCCTTCCTGGTGGAACCGTTCAAGATCCCGTCGGGTTCGATGATTCCGACGCTGCTGGTCGGCGACTTCATCCTGGTGAACAAATTCACCTTCGGCGTCAGGCTACCGGTCGTGAACCGGAAGATCATGGATATCAGCCAGCCCGAGCGCGGTGATGTGATGGTATTCCGCTACCCGGAGAACCCGACGCTCGACTACATCAAGCGGGTGGTGGGTGTGCCGGGCGACCGCATCGAGTACAGCAACAAACGCCTGACCATCAACGACCAACTGATCCAGGTCGACAAGGCGGACGACTACCAGTACGTCGACGGGGGCCTGAGCTTCCTCAACGCCGCGCGGTTCTGGGAAACCCTGGGGACCCACCGGCATTCGATCATCATCAATCCGCAAGCGCCGGCCCTGCAGTTGGCCGGCGTCAAGCAGTTTCCGCAGCGCGAGAACTGTGTTTACAATGAACAGGAATTCCGTTGCCAGGTACCATCGGGACACTATTTTATGATGGGCGACAACCGCGATTCGAGCTCTGACAGCCGCTACTGGGGATTCGTCCCCGAGCGGAACATAGTCGGCAAGGCCTTCCTGGTATGGTGGAATTTCAGCGAATTGAAACGAATCGGCAACCGTATCAACTAGCGAGGGGTGAACATGAAGCGTCAACGAGGCGTGACTTTCATCGGCATGGTATTGATTGCCGGCCTGATCGTCTTTGCAGCCATTGTCGGACTCAAGCTGATACCGGCGTACATTGAATACGCCACGGTGGTGAACATCCTGCGGGAAATTGCGCGTTCGCCGGATGCCCGAACCGCAACACCCAGGGACATTCAGACCAGTTTCCGCAAGCGCGCCCAGATCGATGCCATCGAGACGATCAAACCGGACGATCTGGAAATCGACCGGGAGGGTGACCAGTTGGTCTTGCGAGCCAACTACGCGGTGAAAATAAAACTGTTCGGGAATCTGAATGCCTGCCTCGATTTTTCGCCCAGCAGCGGGAATTGACGCCGGCCCAGACCATGTTCATCCATGCCTGACGGGCCGATCGAGCGCCGGCTGGGTTACCAGTTCGGCAACGCTTCTCTGCTGCAACAGGCGCTGACTCATCGCAGTCACGGCGCGCCGCATAACGAGCGCCTCGAATTCCTCGGCGACGGACTGTTGAATTTCGTCATTGCCCGCCTCCTGTTCCAGCATTTCCCCGCACTGCCCGAGGGCGACCTGTCGCGCCTGCGCGCCGGACTGGTGAACCAGCCAGCGCTGTCCGAGTTGGCGGTTTCGCTGTCCCTCGGCGAGCACTTGCGCCTCGGCGAGGGCGAACTCAAGAGTGGCGGCTTTCGCCGGCCCTCTATTCTTGCGGATGCGTTCGAGGCATTGATCGGCGCCGTCTACCTGGACGGCGGATTCACGGCGGCAGAAAAGGTGCTGACAGAACTCTATCGGCCGCTGTTGGCGGCTATCGATCCCACCGCACCGGGCAAGGATCCGAAAACGCGCCTGCAGGAGTATTTGCAGGGTAAACACCTCGGGTTGCCGCAGTATTCGATTGTATCCGTCGACGGCGAGGCCCATGAACAGCATTTCCACGTGCAGTGCGCCATCCCGGAACTCGCCATTCACTCGCAGGGCGAAGGGCCGACCCGCCGCGCCGCGGAACAGGAGGCGGCCCGCAGCGCCTACGAACTCGCCGCCGCACCTAAATGAACGCCATCGTTCATCGCACAGGCCGTATTGCCATCATCGGCCGGCCGAATGTCGGCAAGTCGACGCTGCTCAATCGCATGGTGGGCATGAAGATCAGCATTACGTCGAACCGGCCACAGACCACGCGCCATCGCTTGAACGCCATCGTGACCGAAGCCGACGCGCAGATGGTGCTGGTCGACACACCGGGCTTCCAGACCGAGTACGGCGGCGAGTTGAACCGCCTGATGAACCGCACCGTGGCGCAGAGCCTGGACGGCGTGGATATCGTGCTGTTCGTGATCGAAGCCCTGAAGTTCGGCCGCGAAGACCGCAAGCTGCTGCCGCTGCTGCCGAAGAACATCCCGGTGATCCTGATTGTCAACAAGGTCGACAAGCTCGCCGACAAGGCCGTGCTGTTGCCTTTCCTGGCCGAAACCAGCAAGGCATTCGCCTTTGCCGAGATCGTGCCGGTCAGCGCGGCAAAAGGCACGCAGGTTGCGCACCTGAGGAAGCTGCTCAAACCTTACCTTCCGGAAGGACCCCCGCAGCATGCAGAGGACGAAGTAACGGACCGTCCGGAGCGCTTTCTCGCCGCGGAGCTGGTGCGGGAAAAACTGTTCCGCCTGCTCGGCGAGGAACTGCCTTACGCGGCGACGGTAGTGGTCGAAAAATTCGAGATGCGCGGGCCGCTGCGGCACATTCACATTGCGATTGTCGTCGACAAGCCCAATCACAAGGCCATGGTGATCGGCAAGGGGGGCGAAAAACTCAAGCAGATCGGCACCCAGGCGCGCATCGACATGGAAAAATTGTTCGGTGGGAAGGTGTTCCTCGAACTCTGGGTGCAGGTCAAGAGCGGCTGGGCGGATAGCCCCAAGGCGCTGAAGAGCCTGGGTTACGAATGAAACGTGGCGACGAATAACGCCGGCGTAGCCGGTGCCACGGGCGACCGGCAGCGGCGCGATGCGCAACCCGCATTCGTATTGCATACCTACCCGTATCGGGAGACCAGCCTGGTGGTGGAATCCTTTACGCGCAACTTCGGGCGGGTGGGGCTGGTCGCGCGCGGCGCGCGCCGGCCGAGATCCGCCCTGCGGGGCCTGATGATGGCGTTTCAGCCGCTGCTGCTGTCCTGGGCCGGCAAATCCGAACTGCGCACGCTGCACAAAGCCGAATGGCAGGGCGGCATTCCGCAATTGCGGGGACTGGGACTGATGTGCGGGTTCTACCTGAACGAATTGCTGCTGAAGTTCCTGGCCCGGGAGGATCCGCACGACCGGCTGTTCGACCTTTACCAGGATGCGATTGCGGCGCTCGCCCACGAGCCGGAACCGGCGACCGTGCTGCGGCGTTTCGAAAAACACCTGCTCAAGGAACTGGGCTACGCGCTCATTCTCGATCGCGAAGCCGATTCCGGCAGGCCGATCGACCCCGGCAAACGTTACACTTATGTCATCGAACGCGGTCCTGTGGCGCTCGAGCGCGGTGCGGATGCCCAGCTGGAAATTTCCGGGCAAACGCTGATCGAACTCGACAGTGACCGCTTCGCCGATGCGGCTACCCTGGCGCAGAGCAAACACCTCATGCGTTTTCTGGTGAACCACTATCTCGGCGATCAGGAACTGCACACCCGCCAGTTGCTTCGGGACATGCAACAGATATGACCAGGCTCAGCGTCAACGTCAACAAAGTCGCGCTATTGCGCAATTCGCGCCCGCTCGACCTGCCCAGCGTGGAACACTTGGCCCGCCTTGCGCTGGACGCGGG
>JANOGH010000193.1:0-1925 GCA_031414075.1 Betaproteobacteria bacterium
AGCCTGCCGCTTCGGCTTTGATCAGCGAGATGCCGAGGCGATCCAGCACGCGCGCTGTTGCGGGATTGATGTCCGGCGCCAGCGAAGGTTGCACGCAGCCGTCGAGCACCAGCATCTTGCGCGCATGGCGCGGCGCCGGCCACTCGGTGTTGCTTGCGCCTGCCTTCGGGATTTTCTTCTTCAGGGCTCTGGGCAGCAACGGGCGCACGGTCTGTCCGATCCTGAGCAAGGGCTTGAACAGCGCGGGCCGAGGCAACACGAACCGCAACGCGGCACGCACGATCGATTTCGACAACGGGCGGCTGACATGCTGATCGACGATGTTGCGTCCGATGTCCACCAGCCGGCCGTATTGCACGCCCGAAGGACAGGTTGTTTCGCAGGCGCGGCAGGTCAGGCAGCGGTCCAGGTGCATCTGCGTCTTGGCGGTGACCGCGTGGCCTTCGAGGACTTCCTTGATCAGGTAGATGCGCCCGCGCGGGCTGTCGAGTTCGTCGCCCAGCAATTGATAGGTCGGACAGGTGGCGGTGCAAAATCCGCAATGCACGCAGGTGCGCAGGATGCTGTCGGCCTCCTGGCCCTCCGGGGTACTCTTGATGAATTCCGCCAGATTCGTTTTCATTAAATAATTCAATTAACCGCAAAGGCGCAAAGGCGCAAAGGGAACGCAAAGAAGACCGGAATAATATGTACGTTCAAACTTCGATGGTCGCACGGTAGAGAAATTAGCACTACTTTGCATCGTCATGTTCAGATCTCTCTACATCTATCTTTCTTTGCCTTCCTTCGCGTTCCCTTTGCGTCTTTGCGCCTTTGCGGTGAAGGGTTAGACCTAGAAATCGGCATGGATGCGGCCGGGGCCGAGGATGCCGTGGGGATCGAAGGCGCGCTTGAGCTTCTTGTGGACGGCTAGCAGCCCCGGCGAGAACTGCTGGATACCGCGACGCCTGTTGCCGTCGCGGAACAGGGTCGCATGCCCGCCGGCCTTGTGCGCCAGATCGAAAGCCTTCGACGGATCGAGATCCGCCGCGACCCAGCGCAGGCTGCCGTTCCATTCGATCAGTTGTGTGCCCAGGGCGAGCAGTGCGGCGGTCGGCCTGATCGAGAAACGCCATAAAGCAGGCGCGCCTCTGAAGAAGGGGTGGGTCTGTTCACGGATCGACTGCCAGAATGCGGCGCCGCTTTCGACGAGGTCTCCTCCGAGTCTCTTCTGTGACGCTTTGACCGCGGCAGCGGCGCCGGACAATCGCACGTACAACGTTCCATCCACGTGACACGTCGCCGAGATCGACAGCGGTTTCGCCGCCCATTTGTTCATGGACTCGATCGCCGCTGTTTCGTCCCGCGCGAAGCGCAACGTGCGCTCCTCCTGTGGCAACGGCAGCACTTTTACCGACACCTCGGTGAGTAGTCCAAGCGTGCCGAATGATCCCGTCAGCAAGCGCGACAGATCATAGCCCGCCACATTTTTCATGACCTGCCCGCCGAAATGCAGGTCTTCGCCGAGGCCGTTGACCATGCGCACGCCGAGCACGAAGTCGCGCGCGGAGCCCGTCGCGGCGCGGCGCGGCCCGGAAAAACCGGACGCAATGCAGCCGCCGAACGTGGCGTCAGGGCCGAAGTAAGGCGGTTCGAAGGCCAGCATCTGGCCGCCGTCCGCCAGCGCTTTTTCGACTTCGCGCAAGGGCGTCCCGGCACGCGCAGTCAGCACCAGTTCGGTGGTTTCGTAGTCGACGATGCCGGTCAGCGCGCGAGTATCCAGCACGTCGCCGATCAGCACCAGGCCGTAAAAATCCTTGCTGCCGCTGCCGCGGATGCGCAACAGCGTCTGCTCGGCGGCTGCCTTGCGGACTGTTTCGGAAAACTGTTCTATGACTTGTTGCATCAAGAAAAAGAATGAACCACGGAGGACACGGAGGACACGG
>JANOGH010000194.1:0-2799 GCA_031414075.1 Betaproteobacteria bacterium
GGCTCTTGCCGATTTTCTCGACCAGCGCCTTGTGCTCGCCGGCTTCCTTTTCCTGCTCCTGCTTGTCCTCATCGGCCAGCTTGCCCAGATCAAGGTCACCTTTGGCCACCGACACCAGCGGCTTGCCGTCGAACTCGGTCAGATTCGAGCCTACCCATTCGTCCACGCGATCCGAGAGCAGCAGCACCTCGATGCCTTTTTTGCGAAAAATCTCGAGGTGCGGGCTGTTCCTGGCGGCGGCGAAGCTGTCGGCCGTGATGTAGTAGATTTTCTCCTGGCCGTCCTTCATGCGCACCACGTAATCCGCCAGGCCGACGCTCTGGTCCTCGGTATCCGCGTGGGTCGACGCGAAGCGCAGGAGCTTGGCGATGCGTTCCTTATTAGCCCAGTCCTCGCCGATGCCTTCCTTCAGGGCACGGCCGAACTCCTTCCAGAAGGCCGCGTATTTTTCCTTCTGGTTGTCCGCCAGGTCCTCGAGCAGGCCGAGGACCTTGTTGACGCAGCCCTTGCGGAGGGTCTCGACGTCCTTCGATTCCTGCAGGATTTCGCGCGATATGTTGAGCGGAAGATCGTTCGAATCCACCACGCCGCGCACGAAACGCAGGTAGGTAGGCAGCAACTGCTCGGCGTCGTCCATGATGAAGACGCGCCGCACGTACAGTTTGACGCCGTGACGATGCTCGCGGTCCCCGAGGTCGAACGGCGCATGCGCCGGCAGGTACAGAAGCTGGGTGTACTCGGACTTGCCTTCGACTTTTGAATGTACCCAAGCCAGCGGCGCGTCGAAATCATGGCCGACGTGTTTGTAGAATTCGCGATACTGGTCTTCGGTGATTTCCGACTTGGGCCGTGCCCACAATGCCGACGCCTGATTTATTTTTTCCAGCTCCTCACGGGTGACGTGCTCGCCCTTGTCCTTGTCCCACTCCTGTTTGTTCATCAGGATCGGCAGCGAGATGTGGTCGGAATACTTGCGGATGATCGACTGCAGGCGCAAACCTTCCAGCAGGTCGTCCTCGCCTTGGCGCAAATGCAGGGTGACTTCGGTTCCCCGTCCCGGCTTCGCGGTTGTTTCGATGGTGTAATCGCCTTCACCGCGCGATTCCCAGCGCACGCCGTGCTCCTTGCCCAATCCGGCGCGCCGCGTGACCAGCGTGACTTGGTCGGCAACGATGAAAGAGGAGTAGAAACCGACTCCGAATTGCCCGATCAGGGTGGCGTCCTTGGCCTGGTCGCCGGTGAGCCGCCCGAAGAACTCGCGGGTGCCGGACTTGGCGATGGTGCCGATGTTGTCGATGACCTCTTGGCGCGACATGCCGATGCCGTTGTCGGAGATGGTGACGGTGCGCGCTGCGCGGTCGAAGGAAATGCGGATCTTCAGGTCTGTATCGTCCTCGAACAGCCCGGCATCGGTCAACGCCTCGAAGCGCAGTTTGTCGCAGGCGTCGGACGCGTTCGAAATCAGTTCCCGCAGGAAAATCTCCCTGTTGCCATACAAGGAATGGATCATCAGCTGCAGCAATTGTTTGACTTCGGTCTGGAAGCCCAGTGTCTCCCGTGTAGCGGCTTCGGCCATGGCATGTTCTCCTGTGGAATTTTTTTAACGACTTAACTAGATAGGGGCGCTATCTTAAGCGTTCAAGGCGCCGGCCGGAACCCGGGACTGCAATCCGGTGTCTCTTCAACAGCGCTGCCGGATTCATACAAGGAGTCAAACGATGAAATATTTCCTTCACGCCATGGCGCTGGCCGCCGCATTCGTCGCCGGCGCCGCAACCGCCGCTCCGCCGATCGAACGCCTCAAGTTGCCGACCGGTTTCAGGATCGAGGTCTACGCCGACAACATCGAGCATGCCCGCTCACTGGCGCTGGGCGATAGGGGAACCGTATTCGTCGGCACGCTCTCCGAGGGTTCGGTCTACGCGCTGGTGGATTCCGACCACGATGGCAAGGTCGACGAGGTCGTCACCATCGGCAGGGGATTACATGCCCCGAACGGCGTTGCGTTCCGCGACGGTGCGCTCTATGTGGCCGAGATCAGCCGCATCCTGCGCTTCGACAATATCGAGGCCGATCTCAGGAGTCCGCCGAAACCCGTCATCGTATTCGACAAGCTTCCCGCGGAGCGCTACCACGGCTGGAAATTCATCGCCTTCGGGCCGGACGGCTGGCTTTATGTGCCGGTCGGCGCACCCTGCAACATCTGCGAAGCGAATCCAGACATGTACGCCGCAATTCACCGCATGAAACCCGATGGCAGCCAGTTCGAAGTGTTTGCCCGCGGCATCCGCAACACGGTTGGGTTCGATTGGGATCCCAAGTCACAGGAGCTGTGGTTCAACGATCATGGCCGCGACATGATGGGCGACAACCTGCCGTCCTGCGAACTGAACCACGCGCCGAAAGCCGGCATGCATTTCGGCTTTCCGTATTGCCACCAGGGCGACACCCCCGACCCGGAATACGGCGCGAAGCGCAAGTGCAGCGAATTCACGCCGCCGGCACTGAAACAGGGCGGCCACGTCGCGCCGGACGGACTGCGCTTCTACACCGGCAAAATGTTTCCCGCCGAATACAAGAACCGGATATTCATCGCGCAACACGGTTCCTGGAACCGCAGCAAGAAGAGCGGTTACCGGGTGATGATGGTCGCCCTCAAGGACGACGGCAAGACCGTGGACAAGGCCGAGGAGTTCGCCACCGGCTGGATGGAGAATGAACGCGCCTGGGGGCGCCCGGTGGACCTGCTGGTACTGCCGGACGGATCGCTGTTGATTTCCGACGACTCCGCCAACGTGG